>CAMBDR010000349.1 GCA_945864765.1 Janthinobacterium lividum
TCGCGCACTTTGATCACGTTTTCCTGCGCCAACACCAGATACGAATCACGCACCAGATACGGGCCGGGCGGCATGGACGGGGCCAAGGGCAGGGGCAGCCGGGGGCGCGCCACGTCGGCCGTTGAAGAATAGCGCAGCAGTGGCAAGCCATGGCGTTCGAACAGGCGGCCGATTGGTAGATTGGTGGTGTGTAACTCGGTTTGCATGGCGTGCGGTAGTTGGCTCAAGGCCAGGATTGACCCGGCGTAACACAAAATAGCATCCCCGGCACATATCTCAACCAGTCGCACTCGTACCGTGGCGTTGGAATGCTGCGGCAGGAGATTGGCCAGCCAACCGCTGGCGGGGTGATCTTCCTGATACAAAATGTTGACGCTCAGGCTTTGCTGCGCTATCGCTTCCAGCATGCGCGTGACCGAGCCATCGGCCGCAAGCAACAGGCGCGCCGTGGCATTTAATGGGTAGTGCTCGCTCAGTTGTGGCAGCCATTGTGCCGAAAAACGGTTGTTCACCTGCACCGGGCCGTGGCACAAGGATTCCCAGTGAGCAGGGTCAAACCATGCCGTGAAATCGGTATTCATTTCATTGTGCATCGCATGCTCCAGAAAAAAGGTGCTGGGGTGGGTGGGGCGTTTTTTTTGTCATGCCAGCTTACCTCGACACGCGCCGGAACTGGTTGGGCGTCATCCCGGCCCAGCGTGAAAATGCGCGAATAAAGGCCCCCGGCTCGCTGTATGAAAGTTGGTAGCCAATTTTTTTCACGGAATCAGTTGAATGATGCAGTAGATAAACGGCGCGATCAAAGCGGATCTTGTCGATCAGCTCGGAGTATTGCACCCCTTCGTTACCTAGATGGCGGCGCAGGCTGCGTTCCGAACAATTCAATTTTTCTGCCATGTCCTCCGCAGCCGGGTAGGTTTCGATGCAAGCGAGCAAATTGAGCACGGTTTGCTGCCACGACGGGGCCGCGCAACGCAGTGCCGCCGCGCGGCAATGTTGCAGGAACAGGTTATAGGAATACTCGCATCGGTTGGGATTGCTCAGTTTTCCCAGCGCATGCTCAAAGGTCACGTAAGTAACGTCATGGCCAAACGACACCGGACAGTCAAATTCAGCCGCATAGGGTGCCAGATCCTTCGGTGCCGGATAGCCAAACGCAATCTCACTGATAAACGCCCTGGCGGCAGTGCCGAATACGCAGACCAATACCTGTTGCATACTGCGCACGCTAAGGTCGATCATCATTCGATACAGGTTGCCCAGCTCGGTCGTCTGGCGATAGCGCGCGATGACTTTACCGGGCGAAAGCGTGCCGATCAGCTCCGGCGCAAACCAGTAATTGGACAGCATATAAAAGCGCCGCATCAAATAACCGGCATGGTCTACATCCACCGCATTGGCCACCAGCCCACCCAACATACCCGCGCCATTGGTATGCATCAGCGCACCCAGGCTTAGCCCCACGTGCTCCGAGCCGACCAGCCGCCGGATATTGGCGTATACGCACAGTTCTTGCTGGCTATTCACCAGCGTAGCGGGCAGCGCCCAGGTTTTGCTGTCCAGCCCACTGTTGGCAAGCACCTCGGCCAGATCAAAGCCGCGCTGCGTCATCATCTGAATATAAAAGCAAAAGATGCCTTGAATCGGAACATCGGTGTCCAAATAACTCATTTTTCAATTGTTTTTGCAAAGAGTGGCCGGAAATGTTGATTATATGGCGGTGGCGGGGCGGGATGCAAGCGAATTAGCGATGCAAAGAAAACCATTCAGGCAGCAAGAATGTTGTGGTTTGCTGTTATTATGGTGCTGCTGGCCTTTCATGCTTATCTTGTTGATATTAATCCATCGTAGTTTTAATATTTTGTTGATATCTGGATGGTCAGGCACCATGCCGTAATCCTGGCTTGAATCGCATTGTAGATTGAATCGTCCGGTTGGCATTGATGATCACAACGTGAAGCCAGCGGCATGTTTATCCACCTGAAACAGGCCATTTTGGCCCTACTGGAGCAGTCATGACAAAGAAAAAAACTACACCGGGGCCGCAATTGCCGGTCTCATCCGGCAACCCTTGCCCATTCTTGCGGGCCTTGGTTGCCGATGGCTTGCTGGCCGATGGCCTTAACCCGGTCAGCAAAGTTGCCCGTACCATTGTTGATGTGGCCAAAACAGGCGAGGGCGCACCTGCGTTGAGCCCAACCCAGATCCAGTTGGTTGCCATGATAGCGCATGGCGTGAGTCCCTTGACGGTGCTGCACACCCAACAGCAAGGTGTACAACTGAACGGTTTACGCAATGGGCCGCTTGATAAAAGAGGCTCGGGCTCGGGCTTTCTCGATGCCAACGCGCAAGTGAATCTGCACGAGTTGGAAAGGCTCAAGCAATTTGCGTCAAATAAAACCAGTTCCACGGGCAGCACGGAGCTGGGCTTGTCGAGCGATGAGATCACCACCTTTATGGACGCTAACTTCAAACGCGCAAAACACTGGCGCTTGGTTGACCGGGCGCTGATGAATGGCGAATGGCCTGTGCTGTTAAAGGTGATGGGTAAAGATGGCCCCAACGGGCGTTATTTGAGCGTGGCCGAGGTGGAGGCATTGATTGTACAGCGGCGCTTGCCTGAGCGGATGCGGCGCTGATCATTTCCCGAATCATCATATTGGTGTTTAAATAACTCATTCTCCATTGTTTTTGCCGGGAGTGGCCGGAATTGTTGATTGTATGGCCGCTTTGGGTCTGGATTCACGCGACTTGCACAGGTAAAGTGTAGCCTGCAAGAAAGCAGATGACCCATCCAAAAAAGCAAACCCAACAAGGAGAGACAATGAGTAAGCAGCAGGACGCAAATGAGCAAGGTTCAAATAAGGCCGTCTATCGCGGTGCATGGGGCGTGTTGACGCTGTTGTTTCTCATCAATTTGCTCAATTTTATTGATCGAACCATTCCTGCGGTGTTGTTGGAAGATATCCGCAAGGCGTATCAGTTGAATGACTTTTGGCTGGGCATGCTGGGCACGGCTTTCACGTTGGTGTATGCCATTTGTGGCTTGCCGCTGGGACGCCTGGCCGATACCTGGTTGCGCAAATACGTACTGGCTGGCGGGGTCACGGTGTGGAGTGCGTTTACCGCCTTGTCCGGCATGATGCCCAATTTTGCCGCTTTTTTCGCGATACGTTTGGGCGTGGGTGTGGGCGAAGCCAGTTGCGCGCCAGCGGCGGTGTCGATGATTGGCGATATGTTCCCGCCCGCCAAACGCGGCCGCGCCATGGGTTTGTTCATGCTCGGGCTGCCGCTGGGCATCCTGATCAGTTTCATCGTTATTGCCAAAATTCGCGCTGTCACTGGCTCGTGGCAAGCGCCTTTCATTTACGCTGCGGTTCCCGGCTTCTTGCTGGCTGTGATTGCACTTTTTATCCGTGAACCGGTGCGCGGTTCGCAGGAAAGCTATGTCACCAAAACCGACAAGGTGGACAAACCGTTCAAGAAAGTGCTGGCCATTAAAACCATCTGGTGGATTTCGCTCTCGGGTGTGACTGTCAACATGGCGGCTTACGGCACCAATACCTTTTTTAAAGCCATGCTGGAACGCTATTATCTGGTTGATCCACTCACCGCTGGCAAGTATTCCGCTCTCGTGTTGGGTTTGACCGGGCTGCTGGCCATGACGCTGGGTGCTTTCGTTGCGGACTGGGCGCACAAGCGCAGCATCAATGGTCGCCTGCGGCTTGGTGCGATTAGTCTGCTGGCTGCGGCACCGCTGGTTTGGCTGGCACTGACTCAGGCACCGGGCGGTGACATGGGCAAGTTCATTCTGATGTATTCCATAGGCTGGGTACTGTTTTTCATGTACTACGTTTCAGTCTATACGGCGGTGCAAGATGTGGTGGAGCCGCGCCTGCGTGCCACGGCCATGTCGATTTACTTTGCGGCGCAATATCTGCTGGGGGCGGCGTTTGGCACCATCATCATTGGCGGCCTGTCGGATTTCTTTGCGAAACAAGCGATGGCGGCTCAGGGCTTGACTACCATTACCGAAGCCATCCGTGGCATCGGCTTGCATTCGGCCATGTTCGCGGTGCCGGTGATGTTGCTGCTTACGGCCATCACGCTGCTGCTGGCTTCGCGCACCTATCTGGTTGATGTTGAGAAGGTCAAGCATAGCGCCGCGATGTAAGAAGCAGGCCAGGCAGCATTCGGGTTGGGCGGTTCCATCAACACCGCCCACGCTGATTAGTGCACCAACCGCATCGGGGGTTGGATGAAACCAGCGGTTTTACGGTGCAGCAGCCACGAAAGAAAAAATACTTACAAGAAGTAAGTTTTCTCTGACCCCAGTTATTCGCGCTGTATTCGCGCTGAACACCAACATGGCCTAACGTGCCCAATTTTTCCCTTTGAAAATGGCATAAATTAGCCAGATCAAATACCCAATACGAATAACCAGGGCCCCAATTCATGCCCGATGCGGGAAGGAAGTTGGCGTAGCCAGCCAGCAAAGACAAACCAAACACGCCACAGGCGAGGTTGATGGTAAATGGCCGTTGCGTTACGGCTTCCACCGGCGGCGGGAGGTTGCTGGTAGGGGCCTGATAAGGGTTGATGGACATAAGGGTGCGGCCAGCTTGGGGGAGCCAAGGTTAAACCGGGCATTGTAGCCGGAAATGCCGCAATGGGGAAGCGGCGCGTTGCGCTCGGTCGCATACCCATCGTACCTAGCCGTGTGTTACGTGGAAGTTTTTGTGGATGCTTAAAGCGCGGGCATTCTACTTCTTTTACTGGTTATTCCTGATACCATACCCGTTTTCAATCGGTGGAATGAAAGGATGCCCAATGCAAACGCTATTTTTGTGCGCGCTGGTCAAAGGAAGGTGACATTAATGGGCGCAACACATGATCGGGGTGATTTTTTAGAACAGCTTTGCCAAACCTGGGCCATGTCCAAGGAGCTTCAGTGTCAGCCCTTGTCTTTTGCTGCAAAAAAACACTGACTGACACTGCCCATCATTTATTTAGCGTGCAAATTTGCCCGCATCACTGCGGGTTCAGTTGTTCCTCCTCCGGTATTAAAAGCAATATCCCTGGTGCGACATGGATGCGCACTCGGGTGTCTACGTCAAACCCGGCTAACGCCAGCCAGTGCCCGCACAGGCGTATCCAGGGGACGGCGGGGTCGCTTGCGGGGGCGAGGCTGGTACGAACCGTGACACGCCGCCGGGGTTTGAGGCGTGGGGGGCGGCAAGATTTGGGCGGTACGGGGGTTGGCGGGGCGCTGGCTTGGCTTGCCAGCAGGGATTGAAGTAATGCGATGAATTCAGGGGGAAGCTGGGTGCTGCGATGGGTGCTGCGGTTTGGATTTGTGGATGCGTGCGCAATCCGTGTATCATTCGGCTGAGCCATGATCAACCTCTTGGAGTTTAGTTGGTTTTGGTTAGCGGGTTGCTGGTGTTGTCGCACCTGTAACCCGCGCTGTTTAATGTCTCGCGACTGGGTTATTATACAGGATGTGGGATGGGTTGCGATGAAAAATTTAGATAATTTTAGATA
>CAMBDR010000350.1 GCA_945864765.1 Janthinobacterium lividum
TATGTGCCAATCGATCTGCCAATCGCTACATTTGATTTAAATCAAATCCAACAACTTTCGTTTGAAACTCGCCATTGAAGGGGGTTGAAATCACCATGGTCATGCCTTAAATTGTGTACTGCAATAGCACTTTTTATGTTCAACCAACCGATAGGAGATATGAATCATGAACCTCATTCCTCGCGATACCTGGCTCGACATGGACAAGGTTTTCGACAACTTTTTTGCACCAACGCGGTATCTGAAGCCGGATGAAAAAGCGTTCTTTACGCCGCATGTGGATATTGTTGAAAAAGACGACCATTTTGAAATCAAAGCCGATTTGCCCGGTGTGAAAAAAGAAGATTTGAAAGTCAACCTGGAAAACGGTGTGATGACGATTGAAGCGACCCACAATGAAGAAAAGTCGGAAGAGAAAAATGGCAAGGTGATCCGCAAAGAGCGCCGCACAGGTTCGTTCATGCGTAGCTTTACATTAGGCAGCAATGTGCATGAAAGCGACATCAAAGCCAGCTTTACTGATGGCGTGCTAACGATTGCCGCGCCCAAGGTGAAACCCGAAACACCGAAACCCCGGCTGATTAATATTCTGTAAATCTGCTGGCGAAGCGGCAATCATGGCCTGCAAAATCTCAGGCTATGATTGCCACATTCCGTTCGCGCTGGTTCTGTGGCGTGCCTATGGCGTGGGCTTCAAGTGCAGTTTGAAAAAGTCCACGTAGCCGGCAAAACGTAGCTGTATGTCGTTAAACTTGGGGTCGCCCTCAAATGAACAATGCGAATGGTCGCCAAATTTATTGAAATAAGTCGAGCACAATACCACGCCGAAATCCGGGTAGTGAATGTAGTTCTGTTGCAGCATCTCCTCGTAAGTCAACAAACGTGGAACCGCCACGGTATTGTAGCGCAGCATGACGGGCGGGTCGGGCAGCCTGCCTGCACTGACGCTTTGGATCGCACTACCAAATTGCTCGTACCAGGGGTTTGCGGCGATGAAGTCAGCAATGAAGCCCGACCTGTCTTCCGGCACCAGGAAGCGATTGGCAAACTCGCGTCCGTCGTAGGTGGTTTGGGCGTTATAGCTGAAGTTACAGGATAGCGTACAAAATGGTTAGTTATTACCTTTTTGTTGCAAAAGGCAAGAGCTAACCCTGACGTGTATCGGCGAATTAGCAAAATTGAGTGACGCTTCACCGAAAGCAATCCGCCATTATGAATCCTTGGGCCTGCTCAATAGCGTCCAACGCGTTGTAAAGTCGTCCGCGCGCCTTTATTTTCACATTCTGCTTGACTCTGGCATCAGGGGCAGACTTATCATAATGATTTTCCGCATAAGGCGTTCATGTCATGAGTAAAAAAATTCTTCTTATTCTTGGTAACCCATCGAATGATAATTTTTGTGGCGCGCTAGCCCAGGCCTATATGAAGGCCGCCCAAGCGGCTGGCCATGAAGTGAAGACCCTGAGATTGGCCGATCTTAAGTTTGACCCCATTTTGCATCAGGGTTACAAGGTAATACAAGCCCTGGAACCCGACTTGGTCGAGGCGCAGCAATTGATTCTGTGGGCCGATCATTTGAGTTTTGTCTTTCCGATTTGGTGGGGTAGCGTTCCCGCCATTTTGAAAGGCTTTTTGGATCGCGTCTTCCTACCTGGCTTCGCTTTTCGTTTCCAAAAGGGCGCAACATTTCAAGACAAATTACTGGCGGGCAGAAGCGCGCACATGCTCATCACGATGGATACGCCACCGTGGTATTTCAAATGGTTCTATCGTATGCCGGGCATTCATCAAATGAAAAAAACCACCCTGGAATTTTGCGGCATTAAGCCAGTCAAGGTTCTGACGTGTGGACCAATGGTGAATTCAACCGTGGCACACAGAACAGCATGGTTGGCGCAGGCTGAAAAATTAGCGGCCAGCCTCAAGTAGGTTGAACCTAAAGCACTTTTTGGATAGAATGACGCAGCCATTGTAAAATAGCTTGGGATGAGAAAAAGTCCAATAAGGTGCAAGCTTGCTTGCCTCTATAAACAATTTTGATTATACTGCAAACGATGAACAGTAAAGAATTTAAACGCTGGCTGGCTCAACAGGGCGCGACTTTCGTCACAGCGAAGGGATCGCACCTCAAAGTTTACTTGAATGGAAAACAATCGATATTACCCATGCACAATGCCGATTTAAAAACCGGCACTGTGGAAGGCATCAAAAAACAACTCGGCTTAAAATAAGGAACCATTATGTTTGCCTACCCCGTTACACTGACTGCCGACGAATCGGATGGCGGTTTCGTCGTCACTTTCAGCGACATGCCCGAAGCCATTACCCAAGGCGAAACCGAAGCCGAAGCGCTCAAAGCGGCCAGCGACGCTTTGGAATCAGCACTTGATTTTTATTTTGAAGACAAACGTACCGTGCCCATGCCTTCCCAACCCCAAAGCGGCCAACACGTAATCGAATTACCTGCCAGTTTGGGAGTGAAAGTTTTGCTGTTGAATGATTAGAAATGAAAGTGGTTTAGGCCACCTTGCGCCAAACCAACAAGCGATTATTGGCTGGCATCTCCAGATCTTGCTCCAACTTCAATGAAGCCTGACGCGCCAGGGCATCGACCGCCGCAAAATCACGAATCCCCATATGCGCGGCAAATTCACGCAGCGAGGCATCAAAGCGCGCATTGCTCTCGCTGGTAAACTTGCCATCGTAATTAAACGGCCCATACACCACCAACAAGCCGCCCACAGGCAACAAAGTACCCGCGCCGTGAAACATCAATTCCACTTCATCCCAAGCCATAATATGGCAGGTATTGGCGCTAAAGACCGCATCAAATTTCGCTTTGGGCCAGGTCGTTACCGCCATATCCAACACCAAGGGCGGTAATAGATTGGAACAGGGCTGATCCCTCATCCATGCCAAAATGCTGACGTGATTATGCTCCAAATCGCTGGTTTGCCATTCCAGATGCAACAAATGCGGGGCAAAAAAAACCGCGTGCTGCCCGGTTCCACTGCCAATTTCCAATACCCGCCTGGTGTCAGAGAAAATCTCACGCAACACCTGTAAAATAGGTTCTCGATTACGTTCGCAAGCGGCAGAGTATTGCTTCATTGAGTCCGATCAAAAAGGAATAGATAAATATAACGCGCATAATAGGGCAAATTAATAACCACGTCAAGAAAATAGTTTTTTAAGATACTCTCAGTGAGGAAGTAATGCAAGCCAACCGTTTGGCACAAATCCAGCACAATCAAGCATGGTTAGCCCCCTGGGCTGACTTGCTCGCCGCGCTGCAAGCGCAGGCGCATGATTTACTCGGTGGCCTGAACCAGCAAGCCTTGCAACGCGCCGTGTCTACTGCGCAAGGCCTGCCGATTCGCTTTGTGCCGCAAGCAGCCCTGCCCGCCGATTGCGCGTATGAGAGTTTTATTTATGCCAGCGGCCAAGTACCCAGCCGCGACAATTTGCATGATCTGTTCAACGCCCTGATTTGGCTCAGTTACCCGCGTGTAAAACAGCAATTGAACCAGATTCAAGCCCGGCAAATTGCCCAGGCGGGCATAGGCCAGGTGCGCGGCGCGGTGCGCGATGGCGTTACCTTGTTTGATGAAAACGCCGCCATTGTGGTCTTGCAAAATGATTCCGAAGGCGCGGCCTTGGCCGAAGCCCTACGCCAACACCAATGGCAGGCGCTGTTTATGGAACAACGTGCCGCCTTTGGGCGCAGCATTCAGATACATTTATTTGGCCATGCTTTACTGGAAAAACTTTGCCAACCTTACAAAGCCATTACCGCACACGCTTGGTTAATGTGGGCAGATGCCGGGTTTTTCAGCGCCAGTTCGGCCGATCAACAAGCCTGGATTGATGATAAGCTGGCACAACAGCTAAGCGGGCAAACGCTGGACACCCGCTGTTTTACACCCTTGCCCGTGCTGGGCGTACCGGGCTGGTGGCCCGCGCAAGATGCGGCTTTCTACGCCGATGCAAGCGTATTTCGGCCACGCCCGGAAAAACGTACAGCGCAAGATACAAAGCACAAGGCGGCGGCGACTTGAATAAACCAGGAGGCGGTATGATGGAACGTCAGGTACAGGATAAAGTGATTGCAGTGGCACGCTACGCCAAAACTCGCCCGGAAGCAGTGAATTTTTTCCGGGTCGCGCTGGGGCTGCTGTATCTGGATAGCATCATGACCGAGCGCAAGCTGGACTTTAAAAAAATCGACCGCGCCTATAACCGCTTCATCTACCAGCAAATTGGCGCGGGGCACAGCATTACCAGTATTTTGCAATACATGAGCGGCTCCAAAGTGCTGCCGGTGCTGGAGTCGGCACTATTTAGCCAAGCCTTTGCCGAACAATGCAGCGATATTCCGCCAGAAAGAGTCCCGCTGTTGCTGTCGGTGAATTTGGGCGTGGCGAAAGATATTTCCGGCCTGGGGGTGGAAGGCCCGGTGCGCGATTGGATCAGTTGGCGCGCCAAGGCGTGCTTGGGCGAAACCGATTAAGCCGCAGCAACGCCACCGCGCCGTATTTCGGTTAATATGCTCCCATTCGCACTCATTCGCACTCATTCACCTGAAAGACTTCCCATGAATATTGAAAAAGATACCGCTGTCACAATACGTTTAACCGTCACCGAGAGCAATGGCCAGGTAATCGAAAACGGCAAAACGCCCGCTTCTTACTTGCACGGCGGTTATGATAACTTGCTACCCAAAATTGAAGCCGCGCTGGAAGGCCAAACCGTCGGCTTTAAAACCGCCCTGCAATTGACGGCAGAAGACGCCTTCGGTGCGCGCGATGAAAGCTTGCTGCGCACGATTGCAAAAAAAGACTTCCCTCCCGGCATTAAAGTAGGCGGCGCGCTGCAAGGGGTGAACGATGCCGGGGAAGAAATTGTGTACACCGTGTTGAAAGTCAAAGGTGATCAAGTCATGCTGGACGGCAATCACCCACTGGCAGGCAAAGCCTTGCATGTGACGGCACAGGTCTTGGCGGTGCGCGCCGCGACGACAGAAGAAATTGCCCATCGCCATGTCCACGGCGAGCATGGCCACCACCATTGATATTCTTGCCATGTTGCACACCTGATTCGATGCTTCCACTTACCGCATCGACATTAATCAAACATAGCAGAAAGAAAACGCCATGAATTTATTGCGCCGCATCGGCTATACCCTTATTGCCCTGCTCTTGCTGGCGCTACTAACCACGGCCCACCGTTCATGCTTTCTCGCAAAGGATTCATTACCATGAAAAAACTCGCCATTTTTGCCCTGCTGATCATTCTGGCCATCGTATTCGCCACCTCCTTCCTGTTCAACTGGAAAATTATTCAACCCGGCTACACTGGTATCAAAGTCAATCGCCTGATCAGCAAAGGCATCAGCCACGAAGATACCGTCACCGGCTTTGTGTTTTACAATCCGATCCAAACTCAATTAATCATCTACCCGACCTTTATTCAGCGCGTGGTGTGGAGCCGGGATAAGCACGAAGGCAACCCGATAAATGAAGAGCTCACCTTCAAC
>CAMBDR010000351.1 GCA_945864765.1 Janthinobacterium lividum
GGCAATATCATAAGCAATCACCACCAGCACCGCACCCAGGGTGGAATAAATCACCGGGGTTGAGCTGCCTTGGCCCAAATCTGCCTTCAACAAAATCGGTATCAATAGCGCCGTACCAAGCAGGGCGCACGCCGTGAGTGCGGCATCCCACTTGCCGGGGCCGTGCTCACGAGTGTAAATGGCGCGCCAGCCGCCCAAAACCAGGTAAGACACCAACAGCGTCAGTACCGCAAACAAGGGGATGAAGCGAAAGAAAATCGTCCCCACCAGCGCCGAGGTGCATACCACCCCGGCAAAGCCCAGAAAGATGCGGCCAAGTTTCACATGCAAAGCAGTGCCTTTGTCGGTCATGAGCAAAATCAAGCCCAGCACCAGTCCAATCGAACCTGCGGTGATGTGGATGGCAATATTGGTGAAGTGGGGAGAAATCATGTCGATCCGGGTTCCTGATCTGCTGCGGTCACGAAGGAGGGGGGCTGTATGCGGCGTGCCTGGATTATAAACCAAAGCCACATTGCACGGCAACGGCATCGATCCGACTCTTCGGCATTGGCAGAAATAAAATGGCAAGGTTAGGATGACTTTGTGCTGGTTATGAGCAATTTACGTTTAAATTTTGTCTGATGAAAGCGGTTTCATGACTTGCGTGCTAGAATTGATGGCAAGACTGTTTTGTGCAGTTTTTTTCGTGTAGCCTGTTTTTCCTTATTCGGCAAAGAAAAATGAAATCAGAATCCGGTGCCAATATTTCCCCCAATTTACCCATCACCGTGCATGAAGTGGCGCGCACGGCGGGTGTCTCGGCGGCCACGGTTTCGCGCTTTTTGAATGGTACGGCCAAAGTGTCGGAAGAAAAACGACGTATCATCGAAGGCGTGATCGGCAAACTCAACTACAAACCGAATGGGTTGGCGCAAGGCTTGAAAATGGGTAGCTCGCGCACCATCGGGGTGCTGACGCAATCGCTTGGCAGTGGCTTTTTTAGCGATGCGCTGCTGGGCGTGGAAGAAGCGTTGAAGGGCTCAGGTTATGCGCCCTTGATCGTGAGTGGCCATTGGGACGCGCAGCAAGAGGCCGAGCGGGTTGAATTGTTGATTGCGCGCCGGGTTGATGGCATTGTGATTCTGACCAGTCGCCTCAGCGATGCGCAGATTCTTGAATTTTCCCACCGCGTACCGATCGTGGCGATTGGCCGTGAACTCCATTCTGCCCGCGCTTTTGGCTTTTGCTTTGATAATTTTAAGGCCGCCTGTGAAGTGACCGAATATTTGATCGAACTCGGGCATCGGCGCATCGCCTTCATCGCTGGCCCGGCAGATCAGGAAGATGGGGAACAAAGGCTGGCAGGCTTTCGCGCTACCTTGCAAAAACATCAGATTGAATTGGATGAAAAATTGGTGGTGACGGGCGACTTTATGGAGTCCGGCGGCTTGCTCGGCGTGAATCAATTATTGGAAACAGGCCAGCGTTTCAGCGCCATTTTTGCCGCCAACGATTTAACCGCCTATGGCGCGCGGCTGGCTTTATATCGCCGCCGGATACGTGTGCCGGACGATGTGTCCATCGTCGGGTTTGATGATTTACATAGCTCAATGTGTACCACTCCGCCACTCACCACCGTGCGCCAGCCGCTGGTGGAAGCGGGTAAGCGCGTGAGCCAGGTGTTACTCAACATGATCCACCAGCAAGCCTTTCATTTTGAAGTGCCGGACTTGAACCTGGTGTTGCGCGAATCAGTCCGGCGTATCACGGATTGAGCGTCGCGCAGCTTAAAAGCGCGAACCGGGTTGCTTCAAAAATTCCACTTCTTCCGGCGTCGATTCGCGCCCCAAGGCTGCATTGCGATGTGGGTAGCGGCCAAATTGCTCAATCACTTTGCGGTGTTTGAGTTCGAAATCGATATTGTTTTGCAATTCGTTTTCATCGAATAATTCGGTTGCAATGGCATGGACTTTGAGCGATTCGCTATGCATATAGGGCATGTATAAAAAGCTGCGCTCAATTGGCGTCAGCAGCAAATCCGCCCCCGCCGCGACGGCTTCCTGTGCCAGCGCCAAGGCCAGGTTGTCATAGGCAAAGGCGCGTGCCGTATCGCGAAACATATTGCGTGAGAATTGATCCAGGATCAGGATTTCTGCCAAGCGCCCATGCGCTTTTTCGCGCCAATCGAATAATTCACAACGCGCTGCCAAGGCATGAATGTCGCTAAAGCGCTCAGTAATGATTTGGTCAAATGATTTATCTTTCTTCCACCATTGGTTTGGCTTCGTTTCATCAAACCAAAAATTTAAGATTTCTTGATACATAATTCATTCCTTTTCAGGGCAGGGCTTGGTTTGAACACACAGGCGGGTCATACGGGTGATCATACTGGTTGATCATACTGGTTGATCATAGTATATCAGTGCCGATCAGGTAAATGCTCGGCAATAAATGGAATCAGGCTTGTGAGCGTCCGCTTGTCGGAATTTTCCAACTACGATGCAAAGCGGACGCATCAATCCAGGCCAAAGATGGGGGATTTGTTTGAATTATCCCAGATTGGGTGCCAGCCAGCTCTCCAGTTGCGTCACGGGCACTTGGCGGCGGGTTGCCATATCGGCCACTTGATCCGCTTCAATTTTCCCAACCACAAAATATTTCGATTCAGGATGGGCAAAATAGAAACCGGAAACCGCCGCACCGGGATACATGGCGAACGATTCGGTGAGTTGCATGCCGATTTCTTCGCACTGGAGTTGCTTGAACATATCGGCTTTGACCGTATGTTCCGGGCAGGCCGGGTAACCGGGGGCGGGGCGGATACCTTGGTAGCCTTCTTTGATCATATCCTCGTTGCTTAAACTCTCTTGCGCGGCGTAACCCCATAAATCGGTGCGCACCCGGTGATGCAGGTATTCGGCAAAGGCTTCGGCCAAACGGTCGGCCAGGGCTTTGAGCATGATCGAGCTGTAATCATCGTGTGCATCTTCAAAGCGTTTTTCATACTTTTCGATGCCAAGGCCTGCGGTAACGGCAAACAAGCCAATGTAGTCGGCCACGCCACTGCTTTTGGGCGCGATAAAGTCAGCCAGGCATTGATTCGGGCGTTGCACGCCGTCAATGATCGGTTTCACCCCTTGTTGGCGCAAGCCGTAATACGTGAAGGCGACCTGGCTGCGGCCGTCGTCGGTATAGATTTCGATATCGTCATCATTGACGCTATTGGCGGGCAATAAGGCGATCACGCCATTGGCGGTAAGCCAACGTCCATCGATCAGCTTTTTCAGCAGGGCCTGACCCTCCTGGTAGACTTTGCTGGCCGCGCTACCGACCACTTCATCAGTCAGGATGGCGGGGAAGGGGCCGGCCAAATCCCAGGTCTGGAAGAAGGGGCCCCAGTCGATAAATTGCGCCAGGCTGGCCAAATCGACGTTTTTAAACACGCGGCGGCCAATAAACTTGGGTCTGACGGGTGCAAAGTCGAGTTTCATTTTATTGGCGCGCGCTTCTTTGAGCGGGAGGCTGGGCAGCGCTTTTTTATTCGCGTGCTGGACGCGAATGCGCGCATAATCGGTTTGAATATCTTCAATATACTTGTCGCGCGCTTCCGGCGTGAGTAGCGATTGCGCCACCGAAACCGAGCGCGAGGCATCCGGCACATACACGACCGGGCCTTCGTAGTTATGCGCGATTTTTACTGCGGTGTGGGCGCGGCTGGTGGTGGCACCGCCGATTAAAAGCGGGATTTTCAACATGCGGAAATGCGGGTCGCGCTGCATTTCTTTGGCCACATGGGCCATTTCTTCCAGCGAGGGCGTGATCAGGCCCGAGAGGCCGATAATGTCGGCATTTTCAATTTTGGCGCGCGCCAAAATCTCGGAGCAAGGCACCATCACGCCCATATTCACCACTTCAAAATTATTACATTGCAATACCACCGAAACGATGTTTTTGCCAATGTCATGCACATCGCCCTTGACGGTAGCGATCACGATTTTGCCCTTGGGTTTGGCCACAATGCCGGTGCGCGCTTCTTCCAGGCGTTTTTCTTCTTCGATATACGGGATCAGGTGTGCCACTGCCTGCTTCATCACCCGGGCCGATTTCACCACCTGCGGCAAAAACATTTTACCCTGGCCGAATAAATCGCCGACGATATTCATCCCGTCCATCAGCGGGCCTTCGATCACATGGATAGGCCGACCGCCGCTGTTCAGCACTTGCAGGCGCGCTTCTTCAGTGTCTACGGTAATAAATTCGGTAATGCCAAGCACCATGGCGTGCGACAAGCGTTGTTGCACGCTGGTATTGCGCCATTCCAGGTTGGCTTCTTCTTTTTTTGCACCGGATTTGAGTTGGGTCGCCACTTCAATCATGCGTTCGGTAGCATCTTCGCGCCGATTGAGTACCACGTCTTCCACCCGCTCGCGCAATTCCGGGTCGATTTCGTCATACACGCCCATCATGCCGGCGTTGACAATGCCCATGGTCATCCCCGCTTTAATGGCGTGGTATAAAAACACGGTGTGAATCGCTTCGCGCGCCGGGTCATTACCCCGGAAGCTGAAGCTCACATTCGAGACCCCGCCGCTGACTTTGGCGTGCGGCAGGTTTTCGGTAATCCAGCGCGTGGCGTTGATGAAATCGACGGCGTAATTATTGTGTTCTTCGATGCCAGTGGCAATGGCGAAAATATTCGGGTCGAAAATAATATCTTCCGGCGCGAAGCCGATTTGTTCCGTCAAGAGCTTGTAGGCGCGCGCGCAAATTTCAATTTTGCGCTGGTAAGTATCGGCCTGGCCGGTTTCATCAAACGCCATGACGATGACGGCAGCACCATAGCGTTGGCACAGCTTGGCCTGACGCAAGAATTCAGCTTCGCCTTCTTTCATCGAAATCGAATTCACCACCGCTTTACCTTGCACGCATTTCAAGCCCGCTTCAATCACCGACCATTTGGAGGAATCGATCATGATCGGCACGCGCGAAATATCCGGTTCCGACGCAATCAAATTCAAAAAGCGCGTCATGGCAGCCATCGAATCGAGCATGGCTTCATCCATATTAATATCGATGATTTGCGCGCCGTTTTCCACTTGCTGGCGCGCCACCGGTAAGGCGGCGTCGTATTGCTCATTCAAAATCATGCGTGCAAAGGCTTTGGAGCCGGTCACATTGGTGCGCTCGCCGACGTTGACGAAGAGCGAATTGTCATCAATAATAAATGGTTCCAGCCCGGACAGGCGCATCACGGGGTTGGATTCGGGCACCACACGTGGAGCCTGGGTTTTGAGTATCTCGGCAATGGCGCGGATATGTGCGGGCGTGGTGCCGCAACAGCCACCGGCCACATTGATGAAGCCGGCTTCGGCAAATTCGCGCAGCAAGGATGAGGTGTCGGCGGGCAGTTCGTCAAAGCCAGTATCGGACATCGGGTTGGGCAAACCGGCATTGGGGTAGATGCTGACAAAGGTATCGGCCAGGCTGGAGAGCTCTTCCGCATACGGGCGCATCAGCGCGGCACCGAGGGCGC
>CAMBDR010000352.1 GCA_945864765.1 Janthinobacterium lividum
CTGGGTAGTGCCCGTGGTGGTGGCCCTGTTTGTATTGGAGGCGCTGCTGCTGGCCCTGGCGCAAATTTTTGGCATATTTACCGTGGTGCAAGAGCGGCAAGCCAAGATTTTTGTGTTGTTTGGCAATGTGTTGGGCGTGATCGACCAACCGGGCTTGCACTTTTTATGGGCCAAGATTGGCTGGCAAGCGATTTTAACGCCGCTGTTCGGCCAGGTGCATACCTGTGATTTGCGCATGGATCAAGAGTACCTGCGCAGCACGCCAGTGAATTCGGAAGAAGGTGCGCCAATGGGCATCGGGGTGTGGTATGAAATGTATATCAACGACCCGCTGGCGCATGTGTTTAAAAACGCTGATCCGTCTGGCTCGCTACGCGCCAATGTGGGTAATGCGGCGGTCAAGTGCCTCTCCAATATGCCACTGGCGGATATGCTGGCCAACCGCCACCGCATGAGTCTGGCGGTGCGCAAAGAAGTGTCGCCGCTCTCGAACGAATGGGGCTATCAACTCGGTTCGGTGTATATCCGTAAAGTCCACTTTCGGGACGCCGGCATGATTGCCCAGATCGAAGAAAAAGTGGTGAACCGCTTGCGTCAGGTAACGTCGGCCATCAAGCAGGATGGCATGAATCAAGTGAATTTGATTGCCAGTAGCGCCGAACGCGAAGCGGCGGTGGCCTTTGCCGAGGCGGCGGTGATGCGGCCCAAAATTGTGGGCGAAGCGCTGCGCCAGATCGGGGAAGACAAGGAGCTGGCCCAGGCTTTGTTCGAAATTTTGGAAACCGAACAAATTATTGGCAGCAAAGCGCACATTACCCTGATTCCATCCGGCCTGCGCACGGATGTGCTGGGGCAACTGGAAGCGGCCGCGGCGCGGGCCTGATATGGCACCACAAGCAGGCATGCAAGCAGGCGTGCAATGGCTGGAACCGACATTCCACCCCACCTACGCACGCCTGCTGTGTACCATGCTGCGCGCGCAGGGGGCAGATATCTCGCAAATTCTGGCTGGCAGCGGCTTAAGCTGGGATGCCTTGGTACAGGGCAATCAGGGTATCAATTTTGTGCAGATTCGGCACATCGTGGCGCAAGCGCTGCGCATTTCCCATACCCCTGCGCTGGGCCTGGTGCTCGGCTCGGCCACGCCCGCCTCGGCCCATGGCGCAGTAGGCTATGCGGCACTGGCCGCCAAGGATGTGGCGCAAGCGCTCTCGCTATTGAGCGCTTACGCCAAACTGCGCATCGGCGCGCTGGATTTACACGTGGTGCCGGAGAATGAGCAAGTCTGCCGGATTGTGATGCGCGAGCAATTTGATCTGGCCGATGCGCGCATCTTTATTTGCGAATCAGCCCTGGTGGTGATTGTGCGTTTGCTCGAAACCATATTGGGGCAGCGCTTGCCGCAACTGCACTATCGCCTGCCTTACCCCGCGCCAGCCTGGCAGAGCGACTACGCTCATCATTTGGATGGCGTTTGCAGTTTCGATGCCGCCTGCCTCGAAATTCGCATGCCCACCGCACTGCTGGCGGCACCCTGTCTCACCGCCGACCCGCACGCGCTGGCCTCCGCCCGCAAAGACTGCGAACAAGGCCTGGCCCAATTGCAGCGCGAAGGCGATATCACCCAACAAGTGCGCCTGCGTTTCATGGATTGCGATGGCAATTACCCCGACAGCAGCACGCTGGCGGCAGAATTAAATATGTCGCTGCGCACGCTGGTGCGTAAATTGGCGCGCCAGGGCAGCAGCTATCAAGTATTATTGGACGAAGCGCGCAAAGAAGCGGCGCAATGGCATTTACAACACACCAACTACCCGGTGGAACGTATCGCCGAACGGCTGGGCTACCGCGACACCTCCAATTTTAGCCGCTGCTGCAAGCGTTGGTTTGGGCTTACCCCAGGCCAGCTTCGGCAACAAAAATAAACCAATCAGGGCTTTAATTGCTCTGCAAAAAAACTGAGTACGCGTTGCAGCGCGGCGTGGGTCGGATGGCCTTCAACATCGATCAAATCCTTGGTCACCACCGAATGCGCGTAGATGGGAATGCCGTGCGGGTTGCCCGGACCGGAATCAACTTCAATCGATTCAAAGCCCGCACCAAGCTCCTCGCGCAGGCGCGCGAAACGCTCCGGCGGGCTCATAATGTCATGGGTGAAGCGCAAACCCAATACCTTCACCTTGCCGCCTTTGACCCGCTTTTTGATACATTGCAATTGTTCATCGCTGACATGTAAATCGCGCTTTTGTTCTTGGGTGAGCGCAAAAGGCAAAGCAGGCTGCGCCAAGACCGGTGCCATCACCGCCTTATCGAGCATCAGGGCCAAGGCAAAATTACCTGTCATGCACATGCCAATGGCACCCACCCCAACGCCACCACATTCGGCATGCGCATGGCGACAAAGCGCGCGCAAGGCATCGGTAATCGGGCTGGCTTGTTTCAGCGCCAATACACTAAACTCCCGGCTGATGCAGGCTTTGCCAATGGTGGCAGCAACATAAGCCGCACTGCGCGGCTTGCCCGGTTCGCCCATCAGTGAGGGCATGTAGACACAATAGCCCGCCCGCAACAGACGCTCGGCAAAATCAATCACTGCCGGATAAATCCCCGGCACTTCATGCATCACAATAATCGCCGGGGGGTTTTTAACACCAGCGGGCTTTTTTTTATACACCGGAAACGAAAACGCCTTGTCCTTGAAGATAAAACGCTGCCAATCGTTGATGCGTTGGTCTGATTGGGTCATACTCACGGCTAACGCGTACCCAAAGCTGGCGTCACCACATAATGGCTCACTTCATAGCGTTTGGAGCTGCGCTGCCAATCAAACACGCCGCGTATCCAGACGCAATGCCCTTCAATATATTGTTTCACCTGGGCCGCCACATCCGCCCCAAACGCCGGCAAGCTGGCGATCACGGTTTGCAAGGCCGCCAGATCGGTTTCATGATCACGAATCAGTTGATCCATGGCTTGACTTAAATTGAGTTTTTTATTGTGGGTCAGCACATACAGGTAATTATGCGGGTCATCCACCAAACGCTCTTTTTCAAAAGAAAAAATATCGTTGGTATAACCGATAATACGCGCCGTGAGCCACGATAATTCTTGCAACTTGCGCTCGAAAACCAGATTATTGGGCAAGGCAAAGCCGGAAGCAAATTCAACCAACTGCATCACTGGCACCACCCCAATCGAATACACCCGCATTTTCATATAATCGTCCAGCAGTGGCACCCGCTTGGCCTGGCGCAATTCACTCTCGCATAACACGCCGCGAAACCAAAAATCTTCCATCGAGGCACAAAACCGGGTCATCCAGGGCCGCGGCATCACCGCCGCCAACTCGGCACGCATACGGCCTAACTCGGTGGTCATCACGCCATGCCTACTACCATCAATCCGGCCACTCAACACTTCCGCATACAGAGCAAAAGTTTCTTCCACTTGCCTCGGGTCATGCACGATTTCGCCATTATCATACACATCATCTTCCAAAAACACCCAGGTGAAAAATTTGGCAATAAAGATCAGCCGATCCAGCGGCGCATCGGGGTAACACAAACCCGCCAGGCGCGCCACATCCATTTGATCATAGCGCTTTTGCATTTGTTCGCAGCGAATAATGCCACTGGAACTGACCCAAGCCCCACAAATTTCACCCACTTGTTCGACATGCACATTTTCGCGATGGCCCCAGGGATACTGTATATGGCTCACATCCAAGTCGCCTTGCCCTGCAATCGAAGCCGCTGTATCGGGTTTGTCCACTTCAAATTGCGACCACAACATGGCCAAAGCGGCTGAAACTTCTTCCGGGCTGATTCTCATGGCGATTTCCCCAATAAATTTAACGTCTTGTCCTGGCTATAGGAAAAACTGATCGATACATTTCCTTGCATCAACTGTTTTTCTCAGGCAACAATTTAGTAGCCTCATTGTAGCATGGCAGTTTGGCGTTAAAACGAAAAAAACCAAAACAAATGCAGCCTTCTTTTTTCACGCGCAGCAGGGTCTGCCCAATTCTCCACAATTTCTCCTTTGATGTTTCTACTTGCAATACTTTGCTGAAACACCGCTGTTTAGCCAATCACAAATGCTTACAACTCTAACAATTTGGTATGCCTTGCCATTTTCCGCATGCTACCTTGCACTTGCCTGAACCCGGCCCACTCAAAAAAAGGAAAAAATCATGCTCTCATTACCCGCTATTTTTCGCCGTTCCACCCTGGCACTGGCGCTGCCACTGGCGCTTGTCGGCGCAGCCGCACCTGTTGTTGCGGCTGTTGCAACCACACCCAATGTGTTGCTGGTGATTATTGACGACATCGGCCCCGAACAACTGGGCAGCTATGCCAGCGACAATATCGCCCACGCCGCGCCTGCCAGCACGCCCAATCTGGATGCGCTGGCCAATGGCGGCGTGCGCTTCAAAAATGCCTGGGGCTTTCCGGTATGCTCGCCCTCGCGTGCGGCCATGTACACCGGGCGCAACCCGCTGCGCACGCTGGTGGGCGATGTGATCGAAGACAGCGGCGACAATACCCTCGCCACCAGCGAAACCACGCTGGCCGATATCACCCGTAGTGCCGGCATGACAAGCAGCCTGGTGGGCAAATGGCATTTGGGTGACAATAGCGCCAACGGCGGCATCGATTCACCGCGCGTGGCGGGCGGCTTTGACCATCATTCGGGGATTTTGTCGGGCGCACTGGCCAACTATACCAGTTGGACGCGCTACCTTGACGGCGTAAAAAAGCAAAGACTGATCACCACCTATGCCACCACGTATCAGGCCGATGATGTACTCAATTACACCGGCGGCAGCGCGCCGTGGTTTGTGACGCTTTCGCTCAATGCGCCGCATACGCCTTACCACAAACCCACCACGGGCTTGTACACACGTAACTTGTCTGCCATTAGCGATTGCAACGCCGACAGCAACAGCAAACGCGAATGCTACAAAGCCTCGATTGAAGCGCTCGACAGCGAACTGGGGCGCTTGCTGACCCAGCTTGGCAACACGGGCAAGCTGTCCAATACCATGGTGATTGTGGTCGGCGACAATGGCACCCCCAGCAGCGCGGTCGATGCCGGGGTGGACAAAAGCCGCGCCAAGGGCACGGTGTACCAGCGTGGCGTGAATGTGCCGATGATTATTTCCGGCCCCTTGGTGGCCAATGGCGGGCGCGCCATCAGTGACGTGGTCAGCGTTACCGACGTATTTGCCACCGTGGCCGAGCTGAGTGGGCAAAGCCAGAGTACGGGCGTGGATTCGGTCAGCTTGCTGCCGTATATCAACAACAGCGCCAGCAGCCCACTGCACAGCACCGTCTATACCGAAACCTTCAGCGGCAACAGCACTCATAACGGCAGCGCGGCAGTTCGGGATGCACGCTATAAACTGATCGAAAACCTGGGCAGCTACATCGGCTTTTATGATTTGCAAAACGACCCCGAAGAGAGCAATAATCTGATCAACAGCACGCTCGACAGTAGCGCCGCAG
>CAMBDR010000353.1 GCA_945864765.1 Janthinobacterium lividum
GCGACTTCCATGTTATCGATGGCCGGCATTATCGTGGCACTCGACGCCTATGGCCCGATTACCGATAACGCCGGCGGCATTGCCGAAATGGCGGGCATGCCGGAATCGGTGCGCGCCATTACCGACCCGCTGGATGCGGTGGGTAACACCACCAAAGCCGTCACCAAGGGTTATGCAATTGGTTCGGCAGGTTTGGCGGCACTGGTTTTGTTTGCCGATTACACCCATGCGCTGGAAGCGGTGCATATCAAAGCCACCTTTGATTTGGCTGAGCCACGGGTGATTGTGGGCTTGATTTTGGGTGGTTTGATCCCGTATTTGTTTGGCGCGATGGCAATGGAAGCGGTAGGGCGTGCGGCGGGGGCGGTGGTGGTGGAAGTGCGCCGCCAATTCCGTGACATTCCCGGCATTATGGAAGGCACGGCCAAGCCGGAATACGACAAAGCGGTAGATATGCTGACGGCCTCGGCGATTAAAGAAATGATCGTACCTTCGCTGTTGCCAGTCTTGGTGCCGATTTTGGTGGGCTTGTTGCTGGGGCCATCGGCCTTGGGTGGTTTGTTGATGGGAACGATTGTGACGGGCCTGTTTGTCGCCATTTCCATGACCACCGGCGGCGGGGCTTGGGATAACGCTAAAAAATATATCGAAGACGGGCATTTCGGCGGTAAAGGGTCGGATGCGCACAAGGCGGCGGTGACGGGCGATACTGTGGGCGACCCTTATAAAGATACGGCGGGGCCAGCGATTAACCCCTTGATTAAAATCATCAATATTGTGGCCTTGTTGTTGGTGCCGTTGTTGCCAGTTGTGGGGTTTTAATTCGCATGTCAATTTACCAGATTTGTTAATGTAAAAGGTATGTCAGTTTAAGAAATAAAGAAAGCCGCGCAGCAGCGTGGCTTTCTACTGCCGTTGGCATTTTCCTATGCCATAAGTTGTTGCTCCTAATGTTATGATTGGGTCTGCTTGAGAAGCGACCTAAGTCCTTAAGTTCCCCTTCGCTTGATTTGACTTGCTTGCCGTACCCAAAACAACCCTGTTGGGCAAATGCATTGTTTTCTACGGCAATTCGGTACACCATTGGCCAGCGGTGATACACTGCTTTCATGGATGACGGTAGTGCGAAGAATGTTCTTTTTTTTTCCTTTGAATTGATGCTTGCTCAGGGCTTGCCAGCGTACTGGCTTGGGTAATTCGCTCGCAAGCGGGATAAAGATTGTTTGTGTTGGTAATTGTTTGCAATTGTAATAAATCACATAACTAATGGATTAATACTATGCCTACTTCAAAACATTTTTCATTTGGTGCCTTTATCTGTTTATTGGTTGGTGGTAGCGCATTGGGTTTTACGGGTATTTTTACGCGATCCGTGGATGTGGGGCCAGTTGCATCTGCATTTTGGCGTTTTGCGTTAGCGACACCATTCTTGTGGATTTGGGCGCTTGCCAGCGAGAAGGAAGACAGGTCGCAGGAACGCTGGATTGATCTGCATAAAGTGTTGCTTTTTGCCGGACTCTATTTTGCCGGAGATATGTTTTTATATCACCAGTCTTTGCATTATACGACTGTGGCGAATGCGACATTATTGCTCAATTTAGCCCCTGTGGTGATTGCCTTCATCATCTGGAAGGTGCATCATACCAAATTTGCGAAAATATTCTTGATTGGCATGGTCGTGGCGCTAATCGGCGCAGCGGGGCTACTCGGGGCTAGTTTTAAGAATGGTGGAACCGGGTTGTTGGGTGATTTCCTTGGTTTGATAAGTGCGGGCTTTCATGCTGGCTATCAATTATTAGTCAAAGCTGCCCGCTTGCATTATTCCAGCGCGCGCCTGATGGCATGGATTACGACGATCAGTGGCTTGGTGCTATTGCCATTCGCACTTTTGATGCCGGGGCATTTCTTTCCGCAAAGCTTGGTTTATTGGTTACCGCTCTTCGGGTTGGCTATTGTTTCGCAAATTCTTGGCCAAACCATGATTGCTTATGCGTCTCATCACCTACCAGTTGCCTTGTCTTCGATTAGCTTATTGGTAATGCCTTTGGTCGGTGCTGGCGCAGCTTGGATTTTATTTAACGAAGCCTTGAGTTGGATTCAAATCGGCGGCGGTTTGCTACTATTATTGGGTTTGTTCTTGACCACACGTGGCTACCATCATCAGAATCCCCCGCCTTAGCGGTGGTTTGGGTCAAATCCTCGTTACAATATGGTTTGCGGTTGCCGTTTCATTTTACAAAAGTGATTTAAGCGTTGATCGGGTTCATTTCTAACGAGGAAAAAATGCAAATTCAAAATAATGTATTCATCATCACGGGCGGCGCGTCCGGCTTGGGTGCGGCCACCGCGCACATGCTGGCCGCCAATGGTGGCAAAGTGCTGCTGGCCGATGTTCAGGTCGAAGCAGGCGAAAAGCTGGCCGCGCAGTTGCAAGGCCAGTTTGTCAAGTGCGATGTCACTTCTGAAGCCGACGGCATGGCGGTGGTGGCTGCGGCCACGGGCTTGGGCACCTTGCGTGGTTTAATTAACTGCGCCGGCGTGGCACCTGCCATTAAAACCGTGGGCAAAGATGGACCGCACCCGCTGGATGCCTTTCAGCGCGCGGTGAATATCAATTTGGTCGGCACTTTCAATATGGCGCGCCTGGCTGCCGAAGCCATGGGCAAAACGGCGGACGTGCAGGGCGAGCGCGGCATCATCATCAATACCGCTTCGGTGGCGGCGTTTGATGGGCAAATGGGGCAGGCGGCCTACGCGGCATCCAAAGCTGCTGTGTGGGTTTAACCTTGCCGATGGCGCGCGATTTGTCACGTAACGGCATCCGCGTGATGACGATTGCGCCCGGTATTTTTGAAACGCCGATGTTATTGGGCATGCCGCTGGAAGTGCAGGACGCACTGGGCAAGATGGTGCCTTTTCCTTCACGCTTGGGTAAGCCCGATGAATACGCGCAACTGGCCAAAGCCATCATCGAAAACATGATGTTGAATGGCGAAACCATTCGCCTTGATGGCGCGATTCGCATGCAACCAAAATAAGCGTCATTGACGCTTATTTGAAGCTTGGTTGGTGCTTATTTATTGATTATTTACTCAAGCAGCGCATGGCCCGCTCCAAACCGTCAATGGTAATGGGGAACATGCGTTGCCCCACCAGGTCGCGCATGATGGTGATCGACTGACGATATTGCCAAATGTTTTCCGGCTCCGGATTGAGCCAAATATGCTTGGGGAAGGTGGATGTAAACCGTTGCATCCAGGCCGCGCCCGCTTCCGGGTTGTTGTATTCGACCGAACCGCCCGCCTGCAAGATTTCATACGGGCTCATGGTGGCGTCGCCGACAAAAATGAGCTTGGTATCGGGCGGATATTTGCGCAATAAATCCCAGGTTTCAAAGCGTTCGGCATGACGGCGGTGATTGTTTTTCCACAGGTGGTCGTAGACGCAATTATGGAAATAATAAAATTCCATATTCTTGAATTCGGTTTTGGAGGCAGAAAATAATTCTTCCGCCCGTTCGATATGGTCATCCATTGAGCCACCGACATCAAACAACATCAACACCTTAATATTGTTCTTGCGCTCGGCTTGCATTTTTATATCCAGATAGCCGGCATTATTGGCGGTGGCGCGGATAGTGGCATCGAGTGCCAATTCTTCGGCCACGCCCTGGCGCGCAAAGCGGCGCAAACGACGTAGTGCCACCTTGATATTGCGCGTGCCCAGTTCGCGCTCGCCATCGTAATCGCGGTAGGTGCGTGCTTCCCACACCTTGACGGCGGTGCGCTTGCCACCCTTGCCACCAATGCGCACCCCTTCCGGGTTGGTGCCGCCATTGCCAAAGGGGGAGGTGCCGCCCGTGCCTATCCACTTGCTGCCGCCTTCGTGCCGCTCTTTTTGTTCTTTCAATAGTTCTTGCAAGCGATCCATCAGCTTGTCGTAACCAAACTTTTCCAGTTGCGCGATCTGTTCGTCGGAGAGCTCACGCTTCATGCGCTGCATCAGCCAATCGAGTGGAATTTCAGCCTTGGTATCAAATTGCGCGGCAATACCTTTGAAATACAGGCCAAAAGCCTGATCGAATTTATCGTAATGCGCTTCATCCTTAACCAGCGTCAGGCGTGCCAGATAATAAAAGTCGTCCAACGACATATCAATCAAATTCGCTTGCATGGCTTCGAGCAAGAGCAAAAACTCCTTGATCGAAACCGGTACTTTGGCCCCTTTGAGGGTGAAGAAAAAATCGATCAGCATGATGGTTGTCCCATTAGTAGTAGCGTCCCATTGGTAGCGCCATTAGCGATGATTGCGCGACATAAAAACCAGGCGTTCAAACAGATGCACATCCTGCTCGTTTTTCAGCAGCGCACCATGCAAGGGCGGCACCACCAGCTTTTGGTCTTTGCTGCGTAGGGCTTCAGCCGGAATATCTTCGGCCAGCAGCAATTTCAACCAATCCAAAAATTCGGAAGTGGAGGGCTTTTTCTTCAGGCCCGCAATGTCACGCAGCTCATAAAAGGTTTGCAGGGCTTGCGCCAGCAGTTCTTGCTTGAGGTTGGGGAAGTGGACATTGACGATTTGCTGCATCGTGTCTTTGTCGGGGAATTTAATATAGTGGAAAAAGCAACGGCGCAAAAAGGCGTCCGGTAATTCTTTTTCATTGTTGGAGGTGATGATCACCAGGGGGCGATGTTTGGCCACCACCATTTCGCGCGTTTCATAGACGTAAAATTCCATCCGGTCGAGTTCGCGTAGCAAATCGTTGGGGAATTCGATATCGGCTTTATCGATTTCATCAATCAACAATACCACCGGTTCTGGCGCGGTAAAGGCTTGCCACAGTACGCCCCTGATGATGTAATTATGAATCTCGCGCACCCGCTCATCGCCCAGTTGCGAGTCACGCAAGCGCGAGACCGCATCATATTCATACAAACCCTGTTGCGCCTTGGTGGTGGATTTGATGTGCCATTGCATTAAAGGCATGTTTAAGGCGGCAGCCACTTCTTCCGCCAACATGGTTTTGCCCGTGCCGGGTTCACCTTTGATCAGTAAGGGGCGCTGCAAACTGAGGGCTGCGTTGACGGCCAGTTTTAAATCGGGCGTGGCGACGTATTGCTCGGAGCCTTGGAAACGTTTGGACGAGGGGGTATGTTGCATGATGGCAATCAGGTGAGTTGGCAATGTCGGGTAGTATAAGCCAGAATTCAAAATCGTGGCGGTGGGCCTGATTTTGTGCTGTTGAGTCAAAATTGGCCGTGTTTTTGACTACTCTGCCTTATAATTTTTCCTTGAACCATTGGGCTACCTCTTCATTCGCCTCATCCCTGAACGGGGTCAAGCTGTGGTTGGCCTTGGGGTAGATAATCAACTTGTGAACTTGGCCGCGTTCTTTCAATTTGGCTGCAAGATTGATCGAATTATCCACCGTAACCCGGTCATCGGCATCGCCGTGCAAGAGTAAAATCGACAGCTTGCTATCCAATTGATCCAGCCAGTAA
>CAMBDR010000354.1 GCA_945864765.1 Janthinobacterium lividum
TTTTGATCTGGAATGGGAGGTTGTGCATCCGGATGGCAGCCAGCGTTTGGGTTTCAGTAGTGGGGAACCGGTTTGGAATCAAAACAATGAATATCAAGGGTATCGTTGTGTCGGGTGGGACGATACCAAGCGCAAGCAAGCAGAAAACCAAGTCTTGCAATTGAATGCCGCATTGGAGCAGCGGGTGCAAGAGCGTACCCAGCAATTACATGATGCTACCGAACTGGCCAAGGCCGCGAGTGCTGCGGCAGAAACGGCCAATCAGGCCAAGTCTAATTTTTTAGCCAATATGTCGCATGAAATTCGAACGCCCCTGAATGCCGTGCTGGGTTATGCGCAATTATTGGCCCGCGACAGCGCGCTGCCGCCAGCGTTACTGGATACGGTCACACCGATTGAAAAAGCGGGCAAGCATTTACTAACCCTGATCAATGATATTTTGGATCTGTCCAAAATCGAAGCCGGGCAAATGCAGTTGGAAATGTCGGAATTTGATTTGGGCGTGTTATTGAATGAAGTGGAACTGATGTTTGTGTTGCGCTGTAGCCAAAAAGGCTTGCATTGGCGCTGTGAAAAGAATTTTGGGCCGGGCAAATTCGTGCGTACCGATCAAATCAAGCTGCGCCAGATTTTAATCAATTTATTGGGTAATGCGGTGAAGTTTTCCCAACAAGGTGAGATCGTTTTACGTGTGACCCAAGAGGGGCGCAGGCGCTTTGATTTTGAAGTGTGCGATAGCGGCCCGGGCATGGGCGCGGCTGAACAGGCTTTGATTTTTCATCCGTTTCGGCAAACCGAATCCGGGGCCAAGTTTGGTGGAACTGGATTGGGCTTGGCCATTTCGGCGCGCCAGACCACCATGTTGGGTGGCGAATTGGCGCTGGAGTCGGAATTGGGCACCGGTTCGCGCTTTTTCTTCAGCTTGAATCTGGATGTGACCGATGTGGAGGTGGAGGAATCTGAGCTTGCGCCGGCACAAGAGGCGCAACAAAGAATAGTCAAAAGCCTGGCACCGGGTTGCGCCTTGACATTATTGGTGGCGGACGACAACCCCTCCAACCGCGATATTTTAACCCGCATGCTGGAAGGCATCGGCGCAACCGTCCATCAGGCCAATGACGGGCAGCAAGCTTTGGCATGTTTCGGGCAACACAGGTTTGATTTGGTGTTTATGGACATTCAAATGCCAGTGCTGAATGGTCTGGACGCTTTGCGCCAAATGAAAATCCAATTCCCGGATGCCAACATCAAATGTGTTGCGGTGACCGCCTCGGTGTTAAAGCATGAGCAACAGCAGTTTTTTCAGGCGGGGTTTGATGATGTGATTTCCAAACCCTTCCTGTTTGCATCGATTTGTGATGTTCTGGCCCGTTTTGCTGGTGCGCAATTTACTTATGCTGACCATATCGAGCAAGCCGAGTCGGAACAAGTGATTACCATGCCGGCAGCGTGGCATAAAAAGATCAACGCGGCACTGGATAATGGCTGGATTAGCGGCGTGGCAGCCCTGCTTGCGGAAATGGCCGAGCAAGGGCCACCCGCAGCGGCGCAAGCGCAACGCTTGAATGCGTTTTTAGGGCAGTTTGATCTGGATGGTTTGCGTCGTGATTTGGAAAAAGTGGTGCAAGTGGAATAGTGTTGGATTGGCTTAATATTTGCGGTATTATGTGTACTTTCAATTCACGATTTACCGCCATCCATGAAGATTCTCGAATACACCGGAATTGACACAGCCCGCGTCAAAAGCAGTTACCGTAAAGTGGTCGCCGCCATTGCAGCCGATGATTTTCGTGCGGCGCAAGTCAAAAAATTATCCAATCTGGCGCATGGCAAGTTTTATCGCGCCAAGCTGGACGATACGAATCGACTTTTATTTTGCCTGTTGCGCTATGGCGACGAGTATTACGCCTTGATGTTGGAAGTGATCTTGAATCACGATTATGACAAATCACGCTTTTTGCGTGGCGCGCAAATTGACGAAAGCAAAATCCCGGATATTGAATTGGCCGCAGCACAGCAAGAAGCGCAAGTGGTGCGCTATTTGCACCCGGAATCGCCGCTGATCAACCTGCTCGACAAACCGATTTCATTTGATGACACCCAGCAAGACGTATACCGCCAACCCGCGCCGCTGATTGTGGTGGGCAGCGCTGGCAGCGGTAAAACCGCGCTCACGCTGGAAAAATTGAAACTGGCGGCGGGCGACGTGTTATATGTGACCCATTCGGCCTATTTGGCCCAAAGCGCACGCGAGATGTATTACAGCCAGGGCTATGAATGCGAGGAGCAGGAAGCGCAGTTTTTGTCGTATCGGGAGTTTATTGAATCGATCAAGGTGCCAGCAGGACGAGAAGCACACTGGCGCGATTTTGCCGCTTGGTTTACCCGCATCAAGCAAGGCAATGCGGCGCGCTTTAAAGAGTTGGATGCGCATCAGGTCTTTGAAGAAATTCGCGGCGTGTTGACTGCCGGCGCTGGTGGTGTCTTAAGCCGTGCAGCGTATGAAGAAATGGGCATCAAACAATCGATTTTTGCCGGGCCGATGCGTGAGCTGGCCTGGGATATTTTTGAAAAATACCGCACTTGGCTGCAAGAGAACCAGTTTTACGATTTGAATTTGGTGGCGCAAGCCTGGCTGGCGGATGCCAGTTTGAACCATGCGGGCGCGCGTTACGACTTTATTGTGATTGATGAAGTGCAGGATTTAACCAGCGTACAGTTGGCCCTGGTGTTGAAGACGCTGAAAAAACCGGGCCAGTTTTTGCTGTGCGGTGATTCCAATCAAATTGTTCACCCTAACTTTTTCTCCTGGAGTCAGGTGAAAAGCCTGTTTTGGCACGATGCGCAATTGGCTGAGCGCCAGCAATTGCGGGTACTGGCCAATAATTTTAGAAATGGGCTGGAAGCCACGCGCATTGCCAACCGCTTGCTCAAGATCAAGCACAGCCGTTTTGGTTCGATAGATCGCGAGAGCAATTTTCTGGTACAGGCGGTGGGGGCCGAGGCGGGGCAAGTGACGCTGATGGCGGATAAGGACGTTGCCAAGCGCGAACTGGATCAAAAAATTCGCCAATCGACCCAATTTGCGGTCTTGGTGCTGCGCGATGAAGACAAGCAAGAAGCCAGAAAGCACTTCACCACACCGCTGCTGTTTTCCATCCATGAAGCCAAGGGGCTGGAATATGAAAACATCGTGCTCTACCGTTTTGTCTCGGGCCATCGCGCCGAGTTTGCGGAAATTGTGGAGGGCGTCAGTCAGGCGGATTTAGACAAAGAAACGCTGGACTACAAGCGTGCCAAAGACAAGGGCGACAAATCGCTGGAAGTGTATAAATTTTTCGTCAACGCGCTCTACGTGGCGCTCACAAGGGCGATTAAAAACCTGGTGCTGGTGGAGTCCGACATCAGCCATCCCTTGTTTGAATTGCTGGGCGTTAAAGACGGTGCCATGCAGGTGGCGCTGCAAAAATCATCGCTGGAAGACTGGCAAAAAGAGGCGCGCAAGCTGGAACTGCAAGGCAAGCAAGAGCAAGCCGATGCGATTAGGCGCGGCATTTTGAAGCAAGCCCCGGTGCCATGGCAGGTGCAGGATGAAAGCCGCGTCAGGGACATGCTGGTCAATGTGTTTCGCCATCAAACGGCGGGCGGCAAGCAAAAGCAGCAATTATACGAATATGCCTGCTGCTTTAACCACCCCTTGTTGGCAGAAAGGTTATACCACGACGCCCGCTTTGAGCAAGCCGGGCAATTTAACAAGCAGGGGCAAATTTTTGGCCGTAGAAGCTTGAGCGCGTATGCTGCGCAAAACATCAAGGACGTGTTGCGCCAGTGTGACCAATATGGCCTGGAGCATCGTTTGCCGATGAACCAGACCCCGTTGATTGCCGCTGCCAGCATGGGTAATGTGGCGCTGGTGGAAGCGTTGCTGGAACGTGGCGCGGATCGGGAGGCGGTGGACCAGTATGGCAGCAACGCCTTGCACTGGGCGCTGCGCGAGGCGTTTCATGATGCCCGGTTTGCCAGGGGGCCGTTTGCCGCGCTGTATGAAATGCTGGCACCGGATGTGATCGACATCAATACTGGGGACAGGTTGGTGCGGATAGGTCGCCACTTGTCGGAATACTTGTTGGTGCAAACCATGTGGGCCAAGTTTGGCGAGCGCTTTGTGCGGATGCAGCGCAAGAGCAATGGCGCGTTTGACACGCAAGCCATTTTGGATGCATGGAAACACCTGCCCGCGAACGTGCTGCGCCGCTCGCGCAACACGCGCGCGCACATCTCGGCCGTGCTCTCGCGCAACGAAGTCGAGCGCGACTATGCGTACAACCGGGCCTTGTTTTTCCGGGTGGAGCAGGGCTTTTACCAATTCAACCCCAAATTGTTGGTGCGACGCCGGGTGGGGCAAGCGGAAAGCTGGGTGAATGGTTTTGCGGCGCAAAACCTGGCCTTGCTGAATGAATTTGCCTGGGACTATAGTACGGGCGGCACCGATAAAAATGACGACAGTGCCATTACCGACTATATAAAACTGGCGGGCTTGCCGCCTTGCAGCGCGCCCGTGATGATGGAGCGGGCGCTGGCCAAACAGGAGGCGCTGAAAATATTGGCTCATAAGGAAGAAACTACAAGAATACTTCAAAACTTTGCGGATGAGCAGCGCCGGATGGGGATTGCTCGTAAAAGATAAGTGGCGAGGGAGCAGTGCCATCTTGCAGCGCTCGACTTTCTTGGGGGGAGTATGCGGTAATTGGGGTGCCAATCGATCTTGTGCGCTTGTAGACAGCGACGACACCCATTGTCATGAGCCATTGAGCATCGTGGCCGGCACGCCGCGCTTGAGAAATTCGCCAAATTCGTCGGCACACATTGGCTTGTTCAAATAAGTCCCCTGGACGGCGGAACAATGGCTTTTACAAAGGAAGGCAAGCTGCCTGTGTGTTTCAACGCCTTCCGCGATCACCTGATAGCGCAGGCTTTTCCCAATGCCGATGATGGCGTTGATCAGAATGTCGTCGTCTCCTGACGCAATATCTCGTACAAATGATTGATCGATTTTCATGGTATCGACCGGGAATCGCTTCAGGTAGTTCAAGCTGGAGTAGCCGGTGCCGAAATCATCGATCGAAATTCGAACGCCCATGGCTCTGAGTGCCTGAAGGGTGGTCGCGGTGCATTCGATACTTTTCATCAGCACGGTTTCCGTCAGTTCAAGTTCGAGATGCTGCGCCGGCAAACCCGTTTCCTGCAACACCGATTGCACATACGCCAGAAAATCGACACTCTCGAATTCATGTGCCGAAATATTCACCGCGATGATATTGAAAACCAGATTTTCATCCAGCCAGCGCTTTGCCTGGCGACATGCCTCGCGCAGCACCCACCTGCCGATTGCAACAATCGCGCCGCACTCTTCGGCAACCGGAATGAACCATGCCGGCAGCAGCAAGCCCCTGGTCGGATGGTGCCAGCGTATCAAGGATTCTGCACCCGTGACGGCACC
>CAMBDR010000355.1 GCA_945864765.1 Janthinobacterium lividum
CTGATGGCTGGCATCGGCCATCACCGTGGGGATTTGGCCGCGCTGCCAATTGGGCTGACGCAGTAAAAACTCACGATATTGGGCATTGCTGACCAAACGTGTACGCATTAAAAACGGCGCTACCTTGACCGGCGCAGACTTGCCATCGGGTGGCAACACGGTGCGCAACATGCCGCCCGGCAGGGCGATATATTGCGCCGCTGTGTTGATTGGGACATCAAGCGGCGCATCAAGCGAGGCACCAAGCGGCGCAGCGATGACCGCACTGGCCGTGATGCTGCTGATCAGCGCCAGCAGTAGCAATGACCCCACCGCCATCAACAGCCCTGGCAACTGAGCTGGCAACTTAGCTGGCAACTCAGCTACCAAGGCCAGACGCACCCGATTGATCCTCTGTTTCACGTTTATTTCGTCCTGCGCATGTCTTTAACATGTTTCGCCGTCAACACCGGTTTGCCCTTGTTCATGGAGACGCTGATATAGTTGATGACGGCGGCGATATCGTCGTCGCTCAAGTCTTGCGGCGGCATCACCGAATTGTAGTGAAGGCCATTGACCACGATTTCACCGCTACGGCCATTGAGCACAATATTCGCCATTTCATAAGGCCGCTGCTGGAAGTAATCCGAATCAGCCACGGGTGGGAACACACTGGGCACGCCCTTGCCGTCGGGTTGATGGCAAGCCGCGCAATTGCCGTCATATACTTTTTTACCACGTACCAGCCCCGCATCGGTAATCGCCACCCCAGGCGATGGGTCGGCAGGCGCGTTGTAGCCGGGCAAGGCAGACTTGATGCCTTTGCTGTATAGATCGGGCCGGTCGGGGCCGGTAATGGCCATCAAACCCACTGCGCCTTTATTGAATGCACGCGTCAGAGCATGATCAACCAGGGTTAAGTTACCAGGTACTTTAGGCACAAATTCGACAATGGTGGAACCGCCCGGTGGTACGTTGGTGGTTTGCACATTGGTTTGGAACTTGTCGCCGCCTTCGGTGTACACTTTATCGAAAATCGCGCCAATCACATGAAAATTAGAGGCCAGATTAGGCCCGCCCGAACCAAAAAACAGGCGCACTTTTTCGCCCGCATTGGCGGTCAAGGTGCCCTTGCCGGTGAGTGCACCATCGACCCCGTTAAAGAGCACATAGGTAGGCCGTTCATCAATCGCTTTTTGCATGTCAAACGGTTGCAAGCCGCCAGCGCGATAGCCACCCGTGGTGTAGAAATCACCCTGCATTACATAGTATTCGCGGTCAACCCGGCTCATGCCTTCTTTGGGTTCGACCATAATCATGCCGTACATGCCGTTGGCCACATGCATGCCTACTGGTGCGGTGGCGCAGTGGTACACGTATAAGCCGGGGTTAATCGCCTTGAAGGTAAACGAGGCGGCATTGCCGGGGGAGATCAGGGTTTGCGCGGCACCACCACCGGGGCCGGTGACGGCGTGCAAATCGATATTATGCGGCAGCTTGTTGCCGGCCAAATTTTTCAGGTGTAATTCGACCGTATCGCCTTCACGCACCCGTATCATTTTTCCGGGTACGGTGCCGCCAAAGGTCCAGAAAGTGTAGCTGGTGCCGGGCGCGATCTCACGTTCCATTTCTTCCACGGTTAAATTGACCACCACCTTGGCCGGGGTTTTACGCGTAATTTGCGGCGGCAATGCGGGCGGGGCCACCAATTCCTGGGTTATCACGGGCAAAGCCCCCTCGGCACCACTCACATTAGGCAAAACCAGCGTGCCACAGCCGACCAACGCTGCTGCTATCGATTTAAAATTCGTTTTAAAATTCGATTTAAAACTCGATTGCAAACTCAATTTTAATTTCGCGTTCATTTTCATCTTATCCTCACAGGTTTTAAAACACTTTTATGCTATGAGATCCAGCTTAACGCTTATTCGGCGCACACACCATTGGCCTGATGGTTGGCAGACTAAAGCAAAAGAAGGGGGATTTACGACAAACGGGGGAGTGTTAGCCGCAGTCAACTAGTTCGAAAGGAGTAGACGCCACATCCTGGCAGCATTAATTCAGGAGCGCTTCCTCGGCAAATTGTCGGGCATCGCCATATTGTTGCGCATGGCCCAACAATTGTATGACTTCGCGGTCGCTGGTTTTTCCAAAATATTGATACCACAACCCCACGCCATAAAACCGCTCTGGCTGGATCAGGCAAATCAATTGGTCAACGCTGGGCCGCAATTTGGCGGCGGAATCGGGCGCGCCTACGGGCACGGCCACGATCAAGCGCGCAGGCCGCGCCGCGCGCACGGTCTTCACCGCCACCGCCATGCTGGAACCAGTGGCCAGGCCATCATCGACCAAAATGACGGTACGCCCACGCAAACCAAGCGCCGGGCGGCCTTGGCGATACAGGCGTTCACGCCGTTCAAGTTCCTGTATTTGTTGCGCCACGAGTGCGTTGATGGTTTCATCAGCAATGCCGCAGGCCGCTATCACGGTCTCTTGCAGCACACTCAAGCCGCCGCTGGCAATGGCACCAATGACAAATCCTTCATGGCCGGGCATGCCCAGCTTGCATACCGATAAAATATCCAACGGCAACTGCAAGGCTTGCGCGATTTCATACCCTATGGGCACGCCGCCGCGCGGCAAAGCCAGCACCACAGTGCTTTTGTCGTTAGCGTAATGGCGCAATTGCTGCGCCAATAATTGGCCTGCTTGGGTGCGATCCTGGAAACGGTTTGGCTCAAACATAGATTTTTATCAAAAAAGGATTCGGAAAAATGATAATACATCAAAATTACGAATATGCAAACCTGATTTAACATATAACTACTTTATCCGTTGATAAATATATTTTTTGGTTAATTTTACATTATTTTAAATTTCATTGAAAATAATTTTTACTCAGGCGCAATCATCGTGTGTAATCATCGTGTGCAGCAAGCGCCAAAAAAAACGGACGCGTGGCAAAGCCGACGCGCCCAAAATGGAGGGGGAGACAGGTTGAGGAAATTACAGCAAGGTCAGTGTGACATCGATATTGCCGCGAGTGGCATTGGAGTAAGGGCAAACGCCATGGGCTTTGGCGATCAAGCCTTCTGCCACTTCACGCTCCACGCCAGGCAAGGAAATTTTCAGTTCCACTTCGATGCCAAAGCCGGCAGGAATTTGCCCGATGCCAACATTACCTTGCACCGACAAATCAGCAGGCAGCGCAATCTTGGCGCGCCCGGCCACCACTTTCATGGCACCGATAAAGCAAGCCGCATAGCCAGCGGCAAACAATTGTTCCGGGTTGCTACCGGCACCGCCAGCGCCGCCCAATTCTTTGGGGGTCGAGAGGGCGATGTCGAGCACGCCATCCGATGAGACGGCACGACCATCACGGCCGCCAGTGGCAGTAGCTTGAGCACGGTACAAAACTTTTTCTATCGACATGGTATTTCTCCTTTAAGATTAAATATAAACACAACAATTATTACACGATTAAATCGCACACTACTTAATTAGCCTTACTTAAATTCCCGAATTCGGCAATCCCAAACAAAGCAAGCGACTTGCCTGAGGGTTTGCTGCATTCTTTGCTGCATTCTTTGCTGCATAAATTCACTCAGTTTGCTGGCTCAACACATTGCGCAAGCGCACCAGCTCTTCTTTTAGCCTGACCACGTCCGGCGCGCTGCAGCCGGATAAACATAATACTTGCGCCTGCACGGCCAAGGCCGGGGTACTTAACTGGCGGCCGTGCTCAGTCAAACTGATCACCACCTGGCGCTCGTCATGGGTGGCGCGCTCGCGCCGCAGTAAATCCTGCGTTTCCATGCGCTTGAGCAGCGGTGTGAGCGTGGCCGAATCCAAAAACAAACGCGCACCGATATCGGACACGGTTAAACCATCTCGTTCCCACAACACCATCATCACCAAATACTGCGGATAAGTCAGCCCCAAACCACGCAATAACTTGCGATAGGTTTTGGTCAATGCCAGCGAGGTGGAATACAGCGCAAAACAAAGCTGCGCATCCAGACGCGGGGCGGTGGGGGGTGTGTTTTGATCCATGCAGCGATTATAAATAGTGCGCGATTTAATTGCAAGCTATTTTTCAAGCTATTTTTCAAGCTATTTTTTCGCAAGCGATTTTTCTGATCGAATTTTTGCAAACGATATTGAATCCTGAATCAGGCGCGCAGGTTGCTGCAAGAATCTCAGGCCACCGCCCCCGAAACGAACAGCACACAGCCGACATCGGTAAACAATTTGGCGTGGGTGGTGCCCGCCGCAGCGTATTGAAACTCGCCTTCGCGCAGTAAGACATCACCCAGGAATCCTTCACCCTGCACCATCAGCCCCTCTTCGCCCAAACGATGCGGGTGCGCCGGGAGTGTCGCACCGGTTTCAAAGCGCAGCAGCATGGAAATGCGCCCGTTTAACACATGCAGCCGCTTGAATTCCACCCCCGGCACCAGGTGCCGCCAGCCCGAAGCATCCGCCCTCACCCGATGTGAAGCCTGGGTTGGGCCAAATTCACTGCCCAGGGCGCTACTGCGCCAGGCCAAGCGCGCCCCTTTACTGCTGATAAGCTGTGCGCCGGGTAGCCAGGCGGCCTCGCGCCCGATTAATTGATAGTCGTGCAGTTGCAAGAACGGAGAACCCAAAGCAGGTGCGACCAATTGCACCTCACCGCGCAGCACCAGGCATTCATGCACCGCCGGGCCGGGCGTTAGCTCATGCAACTGTGCGCCCAGCGACCAACTGACGCCAGCCGCCAATTCGATCAAGGTGAATTGAATTGCTGCTTCGCTGTGCTGAGTGCAAGAGCGCACGCCTGCTGCCAGCTCGCGCCACACACCCTGCTCGGCACGGACCGTCGTGATCCCCATATTGGCAGCGGCGCTACGCGTAACCCGCGCCATCAGCCGTTGCTGCAAGCCGGGCGCAGGCGCAATGGGGGCCAACGCCTCGGCCAGCGTCGTCGTCAGGCTCGCATCAAGGACGCTGTTTAACTCGTAAACATCAGCATCAAGGTAAGAGGAAGAATAATTTTTCATAACAAATCAAAGGAAAGAAGCAGGTTGCAAGCTCAGCGCGGTACGCAAAGCCGCCATGGCCCGGCGAATATGGGTTTTAACAGTGCCCAATGGCAAACCGGTATGGCTGGCGATTTCTTCATGGCTCAAACCCTTAAAAAATGCCAGCGCCACCAATTGACGCGGCACCGAATCGATCTGCTCCAGGGCACGATGCAAATGCTGGTTGGTTTGCACCGCCTGCAATAAAGCATCTGCCCCCGCCCCCGCTGCTCCGATCTCACCGGTTTCACATTGCGCCCGTTCGCCCTCGTTCAACATCTCAACCGAGACCGTATTATCCATCATTTGGCGCTGTGCGCGCAAGGTATCGAGCGCACGGCTACGCGCAATGGTCAGTACCCAGCCCAGCGCCGTACCGCGCGCCGCTTCAAAGCGCGGTGCTTGCCGCCAAACCTGCCAAAAACAATCTTCCGCCACTTCTTCAGCCAGCGC
>CAMBDR010000356.1 GCA_945864765.1 Janthinobacterium lividum
CCCGGCGGCACCTCGCTGTTTTCAGATGCCGAGCTGATCCATGCACGGTTTGCCGCACCGATCAAATAAAAATCAGGGCCAGCTTACACCCGGGCATTTACAGCGGCAGGTAAATCATAACCTGCCCTGCCTTGGTTCTGGTTCGGATCTTAAATTAATACATTCAGAACCGCGTTACCAATCCCCATCAGGGCGGCCCCGGTAATCAAGCCAGCACAAACTGGCTCGCAACCTTCGACCCAGAAATCATGCCCCTTCGTGCCTTTTTCCCGCTTCAGGCTCATTAACCAAAATATCAGCGCACCAAGCCACATGGCCAGCACCGAATCCGGCGGCAATACCACACCCAAGCCTATCGATACCGCCGAAAGCGGGAAACGGCCTTTGGTGACGACGCGGGCAATTTCAAATACCAGTGCGGCGATGGCGGCCACGGTCATCGATATGATCACCGATGATGGCAAGCCCGAAACGCCGTTGGCGATTATTTCGGCCACGCCTTTCCACTGCAGAGCACCCGGCATGGGAAACTTGTCGGAGATAATATTGTCAGTGGAAACCACGCCGTTTTTTGGCTGCATAAACAGCAAAAAGAACAGCGGTACGCTGGCCAAGGTGCCGGAAACGATGCCAATCACGTGGCCCACCGCCTGATGGCGCGGTTTGCCACCCAACATATAGCCGGGCTTAATGTCGGACAACAGATTGGCCGCATTGCTGGCGACTTCCGCCGTCATCCCGGCTGGTATCAGGTTACTGGCCGGATTGGTGTGGTCGATGGCACCCATTGAGAACTGGGTGATTTTGGCCAAGGCACCGGTCGGGGTCCAGGAAGTAAGTGCCATCGAATTGGTGCAAATAATGGTCAACACGAAAATCAAAGGCAGCGAAATAAAGGACAACAGCCAAGGGACGCCGAAAAAGAAATGGGTGAGGCAACCCGCGATGATGGAAAACACGGGTATGCCAATATAGGACACCATCAGCGGTAATTCGATGTCTTTCAACAAATCGGGGCCCTCGTCCACGATTTTTTCCGCTTTTTTGCGGAAGAACTTAAACATACCGGTAAACAATTCCGGTTTGGCCAGCAAGCCCACCAATGCGCCCACCACCATCATCGTCACAGCCCACCACAGCGACCATTGGTTGACGATTTCGGCGCGGTTGATTTTCACGATGGCACCGGTTGCCTTGATTACGCGGTTGTGGATGTCGCCCGACTGTATCATCATCGGTGCCAATATCACGAAATTGATGAATGCGCCCAACAGCAAACTGGTAGAGATGCGCATCCCCATCAAGCCGCCGATGCCAAACATCGACAGGTCAAATGTCAGGTGCCAGCCCAGCACGCGGGTGTCAGTGCCCAATATTTTAGGTATCGCCAAACTCAGTTTGGTGGCGTATTCGTAATAATAATCGTCCAGCCTGTCATGAAACATCCAGATTTCACCGCTGAGGTTCAAAATTTTAACTTGCAGCAACTTCATCCAGCCATCGCTTCGGATCACTTCATACGCAGCCGCCACCAGCGTGGAATACGCCAGTAATTTGGCCTTGTACATGCCCGCCGCAGCCTCCCCCGTGTAGAGTGCGTCCAGCACCACACCCGCAGCGCGCCCTTCGGGAAAGGGCAATTGTTCATCGTTAATAAAGCGGCGCTTCATGGGGAAGGCCACCAGTACCCCAAGTATGGAGACCAGCATCGGCCAAAGCATCATCTGCCACCAGGGAATGATTTGTCCTGTGACGATCATGTAAGCGGCCAGACAGGAGATCATGGGGGTGATCATGTAACCGGCTGCGGTCGCTATCGATTGGGTACAGTTGTTTTCCAAAATGGTGAAATCGCTGGCCCAGCCCAGGCTGTGAAAGATGCGGAACATGGCAAACGATAAAATCACCGAGGTGAGCCCGACGCCGATCGAAATACCGGTTTTAGCACCGATATACATGGCGGTGGCGGCCAAAATGCCCCCCAGCAAAAAACCGGTTAACGCGGAACGTAAGGTGAGTTGCGCCATATCGCCGCGATACACGTTTTCAAACCACCATTTGTCTTTTTGCCTGCGGGTCCAGGTTGCGATCTGTTCGTCGCTTAAGTGTAACAATGCCATAAGTCCTCTATCTTTAATTATTGTGTTGGTCAAATTGATCATGCCAGCGCGCCAATATAAAGAGATCCGGGCGCGCTGTCAATGTAAAGCTGATGAGAAAATTCACATTGACTCAGAAGTTTGGCTGCTTGCGGATTCAACGCAACAGGAGGCAGGCAAACGGATGGTGACGGTGGTGCCCAGACCCAATTGGCTATCGATACTGATTGTGCCATTCAATCTTTGTACAATATGATTGAATGCAATATGCAAACCCAAACCGACATGCCCGCCCGAACCGCTTTTGGTGCTGAAAAATGGGTCAAACACCTGAGGTAAATCATGCGGCGCAATGCCGCAACCGTTGTCGATAATTTGAATCACCGCACCATTGTCACGCCGCGCCAGCACCCGCAATTGCCCCGCCCGATTGTCGGGAAAGGCATGATTCAAGACATTGGCAAAAATACGCGCCAAAGCCTCGGTCAATGCCTCGGGTACGATGTGCAAGACCAAACCTGGCTCCACTTCCAATACCACACTGCCACCACTTTGCTCCAGCGCGCCGCGCACCAGGGCAATCACCTCTTGCAGGTATTGCGCCATCACCACGCTGTGTACCCGGTCTACCTGATTCGGTGCCGAGATGGCTTTAAAGCTGTTCACCATTTCCACCGCCTGGCGCGCCGTGCGGTGGGCCAGCTCGGCATATTCCAGGCCTTCACAGGTAAAATTTTCCAGTTCGGACAGGGTGACTGATTCGTGCGTCAGCACCGCTTGTTGCTGATGCCAGATATCAATCACGCCTGAAATCGCAATCAGGCTATTGCCCAATGGTGTGTTCACTTCATGCGCCACCCCGGCCACCAAGCCGCCCAGCGAGGCCATTTTTTCTTGCTGCATTAATTGCCGCTGCACCGAATGCAGGGCATCCAGCGCTTGCGCGTTGGAAAAGGCAATCGCGCCATAGGCGCACACGGTACGGAAAATGAGACGCTCACGCTCGCCATAGGCTTGCGCCTTGGCCGACTGCACCGACATCGCGCCCAAAACGCGCTGCCCGACCAATAAGGGCACAAACAGCGCGGTCAATAAAATTTTGGTGCCTTCCACATAGTTGGGCTTTTTCACATGGGGCTTATTTTCAACCAATACCTCTTGCCGCTCGCGCACGGCGCGCGCGGCCATCGAGGTGGGTGAGCCAAGTTCAATCGTGAGCTGCGGCAAAACCCGGCCTTCTTCCCGCGCAAAACAACAGACCAGAACTTGTTTATCTTCATCCAATTGATAAATGCTCATGCCTTCCATATCGAGCAAGCCCACCAGATGTTGATACAGCGCTTCAAAAACGGCATCTTGCTCCAGGTTGGCGGTAATGTCGCGCCCGACATCGCCCATTAAACGCAAGGTGTCGGCAGTTTGCGCCAATTCGGCATTGGCACTGAGCAATTGTTGCTGTTTTTCGTCGAGTTCGGCGGTGCGCGAGCGCACTTGCTCAGTGAGCGCCAACTCACGTTGGCGCAAAATATAGGTGCGTGCCTGCACCACGGCGAGCACGGCGAGCAGCGCGAGAATCGTTTCTATCGTCCGCATCCACCAGGTTTGATGCCACGCAGGCAATACCCTCACCAGAATCGGGTTGGAGTCAGGCCCGAACAAGCCATTCCGGTTGGAACCGCGAAATTGCAAGTGATAGTCGCCCGGTGCCAAATTGGCGTAACTGGCCATGCGCCGCGTGGCATCGGTTTCAAGCCAGTCTTTGTCGTAGCCTTCCAGACGCCAGGCATAGCGATTTCGTTCAGGTGCGGAATAATCGAGTGCCGCCAGTTCAAAAGAAAAGTTATTCGCATTGGGCAAAATTTGGATGCCTTCCGACGAGGCGGCATTCATCAGCGCAATCGGGATCTGCTTGCCCCCGATCCGAACATCGGTCACGCGCACCGGCGGTCGATATTGGCTCAGTTCGAGTAATTCCGGGTCAATCACGGTCAAACCACCCGCGCCACCGAATAATATTTCATTTTTTCCGGTCACCGCGCCGACATCAGCCCAATAGGAGGCAATGGCAACACCTTCGGAGCGGCGCAAAGCCTGTACCTCCAGGGTGCGGCCATTGATGCGACCAATTCCCTCTTCGGTACTGACCCAGATATCGCCTGCGGCATCCTCCAACAATTTATTGGCACTGCTGCTAGGCAAGCCTTGTTCTTTCCCAATACGACGAAAGCGTGCCCGACCATCGGCATCACGCCGCTCCAGCAGACTAACGGCACCACCATTGCTACCAATCCACAAGCGTTTCTTACTATCCAACAAAATGGACGCAATACTGCCGAATGCCAAAGCAGTCGGATCGGTTCGATTCGGCAAAATGCGCTCGACCGTATGGTGAACGGTGTCCACAATATTCAAGCCGTTTTCAGTGCCAACATAAATCTTACCATCGTTGCCCAGTTGCATGGCACTCACGCGTTGATCGGTGAGTTGCCCCACCACCTCGGGGTGCAAATCCACAATCTCGCCTTGCAAATTGAGATCCAGTCGCCACAGGCCATTAATCCCGCCTAACCAGATTTTATCGCGCTCAATCAACATGTATGACGCGTCGCGAATCAAGGATTCGGCCGCACGTAAGGGAGAACTTTTACCGGGAGTCTGATCGATTTTGGGCAAGGGCACGGTTTGAAAATGCTGTCCATAGGGATCGCTACGAATCAAACCGGAGGCAGTGCCAATTATTACCTTACCGTCCGGCGCGGTGCCTATGGCAAAAATCTTGCCCAGATTTTGCCCGACATTGGTAATACTTTTTTTATCCGGGTTCAATATCGCTAACGAGCGGCTACCCAATATCAGCCAAATGGCATCATCTTTCACCGGCAACACACCCAGGACATCATTATCACTCAAACCCTCGGTACGTCCATTCACGCCAAACAGGGTCAGTACACCTTGCTGCAGGGGGGCGTGTCGGCTCACGCCGCGCCCGGTCGCCACCCACATCAAGCCCGCTTGATCCCGCAATAAGCCCCATATGGTGTTGTCGGCCAGGCTTGTTGGCAAACTCACATCGTTGCGAATCGTACGCATGGTAAAGTTGCGGGTATCGACTGCAACAATACCTTGTCCATTGGTGCCCATCCATAGCACACCGGGTACGGCTTCAACGATGTTATCGATGCGTTCAATGTCCTTGTAATTTAGCGACAGCGCATGCGCTTGCAATTTTTCATCGAACCAAATCGCACCAGCCTCTTGCGTACCAACCCAAATCCGCCCATCGCTCGCTTGCATCAAGCTCACCACCAATACGTTGGTGCCCAAGGTGCCGGGAAAGCGCAATAATTCGGCCTGGCCGTGAGCATCCACGCGCAACACACCC
>CAMBDR010000357.1 GCA_945864765.1 Janthinobacterium lividum
CGAACCGTCTGCTGCAAGATACTCTGAATTTGCCCGCCATTCAAGTTCAAATGCCGATTTTTTGCCTCTGCCAACATCAACGCCACGGCACCTGCCACCGCAGGCGAGGCCATACTGGTGCCACTCATGCTTCTGGCCTTGGTGCCAGAACCAGATAATGCCGCCACGACTTCATGCCCGGGAGCAGAAACTTGCGGCTTTTGACTGCCATTGCGGGTAGGGCCAGCACTGGAAAACCATGAAATTGGCAATACGTCGGGTTTATGTGCATCATATGACCCGACGGCAATGGTCGAATTTCCGCAAGAAACAGTGCCAATCGTGCATGTGCCGTTTTTGGGCGCATCAAATTGCGAAGTATGCCGATTATCGCGCTCAATCCAGGCATGAAAATCCCCAATGACAACATGCGCACCATGTAGCCGAATTGTATATATTCCGGGATCAATTCCGGCAGCCAGAAAAATGTTCATCATATTGTCGCCATTATTGGGGTCATTCAACCTGTTCGCGATAAAAACCACCTTATTGCGTATCGACAGCGTTTCATTTTGACCCGGTGCGACGGTAGCACGTATTGCACCCGTGGCATCGATAAGCTCTACCGAGAACCGATCCGATGCAGCAAACCATATTTCCATCTCAATATCGCGAACCGGACGTGAGGTAACGCGCCAGCGCACATCAAAGGTGCCGCCAGCATTCACCTTTCCAGCCAAATGAATACCATCGTCAAATGAATTTCCTGCTGCCAACACGATGGCACGATTTGGCTTTGCATTCAACAGACTGTCCAAGCCTTGCTCAACCAAGGTTGTACCGTCATGTGGCCCACCATTGGTCCCCAGGCTAATATTAATCACGCAAGGGGTATCACCCGCCTTTTCAAAGATATAGTGCGCGGCCTCCAGCAATTGCATGGAATCACCAAATGTTTTGCCTACCGTGGACAACCCTGGCGGGTCCATACGGTGGGTGATGTTGACAAAAATAAGGCCAGCCTCGGGTGCCATACCCGCTATCGTTGTACCTCTTCCATTGCCTGCGGCAATATCCATCACATGCGTACCATGTGTACCGGGATCATCAGGATCTTCATAAATAGCAGGGTCATACCCAAGCGCGGCATAAGGCTGATCCGCTTGCAAAGCAGTATTAATCATCGCGTTATTAAATTCTTTACCATAACCAAATGGGCTTGATGCATTGGCGGCGGCATCCTGATCCCACAATGCCAGTAAGCGGGAAGCGCCGTCAGCAGTACGGAAATTCTCATGTGCAAAATCACAACCATAATCAATAATACCCACAATAACACCTTGCCCACCATTCGTGGTTTGTGTTTCCGGCAACATGGCAGGCCTTGCCTTGGTATCTTGTGTGGTCTTATCCAACTGTGGATGTAGATCACGTGTTGCTTTTAAACTGGTGACAAATTCCTGAGCACGAACTGCGCCAATTCGCCGAACCGGGATACGCCCCGTTACGATGACCCCGTTTTCCACATTACCAATGACGGTAGGTACGCGCACCTCGCTCAAATTGCGCCATGCCGTGGCGTCCGTGACCTTGGCGATAACCCCTATCTCATTGCGATTGGTTGACGATGAAGCTTGCAAAATCTCACCCGCTTGTTGCCTGGCCATCAGCCACTGTAGCCGTGGATCAAGATTGGCCGGGATTTCAGCATCAAAAACCTGTGCCACTGAAAAATCAAAACGCATAAATATATCCTGAGAATTGTTCTCCGCATTCATTTTCACCTCCCTCGTAGTCACAATAAAACGCCCCAAATAAGTAACAAGCATCAGTGAGTATAGCGATTAAATTAAAATATGCAAGGCGACTCTACGCTGATTCGGCTCTTCATTTGTTCGTTAGTGGCAGCGTAATGGTAAAGCAACTACCCTGACCGGGGGTTGAGCTAAATTCCAGGCTGCCGCCATGTTTTTGCACGATGCCAAATGCGGTCGAAAGGCCAAGGCCGGTGCCAGAACCCACTTCTTTGGTGGTAAAAAATGGCTCCATGATGCGCCCCTGAATGGCCACATCAATGCCAGTGCCGTTGTCTTCAAAGTCAATGATCAGGGCATTACCGGATGGGTTCAGGCGCAGGCGCAGCCAGAGTTTGCCGCGCGGCTGATCGTGCGCACTCACGTCGCCATGCGCGGGTTTTGCCGCAATTTTTTGCTCAATGTCTGGCTCAATGGCCTGACAGGCGTTAAGCAGCAAATTCATGAAGGCCTGATTCAATAGCGCCGGCCAGCATTCCAGTTCCGGGTCGTCGGTGAATTCGGTGATAAATTCCACTTTATCCTGCCAACGGGTGCGCACCAGATTCAGGGTCGAGAGCAGGCATTCGGAGAGCCGCACGGTTTTTCGTTCTGACTCGTCCAGCCGGGTGAAGGCGCGCAAGTCCTTGACGATGCGGATGATACGCTCGGTGCCCTCCAACATGGTACTGACATTGCCGGAGAGGCGGGCGAAGCGCTCGCCAAAAGCCTGCAATACCTCGGCTGCGCCATCGGAACCATCGGCCTCGATCAGACTGGCCACAAACTGTTCGAATTCGGCAATCTCGCTCTGTTGAAGCTGGGCCGAGACATGGACAAAATTGGTGGGGTTATTAATCTCGTGCGCCACCCCGGCGGTGAGCGTGCCAAGCCCGGCCATTTTTTCTTGCAGCATCAGTTGTTGCTGGGTTTCTTGCAGGTGGTGGTGGGTTTGCTTCAATTCACTATGGGTTTGGGCCAGTTCGCCATGGGATAGTGCCAGCTCGGTATGTTTTTGGTTTAGCTCGCTGGTGCGCGCTTGCACCTGCTGTTCCAGCTCGCGCTGGCGCAGGCGCAGGTAGCGGGTGCGCGCCTGCATGAGTGCCGCGAAGCAGCCCAGCGTACACAACAACACCATCAAGCCAAACCACCAGGTTTGCCACCAGGCGGGCAAAACCTGGATCGGGATATGCAACTCATGCACGCTCCACTCGCCCATGCGGTTGCTGCCACGCACTTGCAGCGTGTACTGGCCCGGCCACAAATTGCCAAAGGTCGCACTGCGATGGTCGGAATCGGTGTTGATCCAGCCTTTGTCGTAACCGTGCAGGCGGTATTGGTAACGATTTTTCTTGGGGTCCGAATAATCGAGGGCGGCGAACTCGATGGCAACATTGCGTTGCGTGGGTTCAAGGGTCAGGCTGGCGGAGCGGGTTGATCCGGTTTGTGGCAGCGGGTCTGCCAACACCCCAGGTGCCACGACTTCACCATTGATTTTCAGCTCGGTAACGACCACAGGCGGGGCATAATCATAGGCCTGCAAGCGCGTCGGATCGATGACCACCACGCCGTTCGGGCCGCCATAGAACAGCCAACCATCACGGGTTTGGGCATAGGAACCGGTCCAGATTACGCCCAAATCCATGCCATCTGCCCGCGTCAGCGGGGTCATGCGCAGCCTGATTGGATCGATCACGCCGTCGTCGGTCCAGATGCGCCCTTGTCGATCTTCCAGCAAGTTTTGGCCCAGGTCTTTGCCGGGTTGGCCAAGCAGGGCGCTCACGTGCTCGAATCGGGCCAGCGTGCCGTCCCGGCTTTGCAAACGCTCCAGCCCTTTGTCGGTAGCAACCCACAGGCTGCCACGGCTGTCGGCCAGCAAGCCGAAAATATAATTGGAAACCAGCCCATCCGGGCGCGTTGGTTCGGCGCGGATGTGGGTCAAGCCAGGGCGATGCGCTTCATGCAGCCACAAGCCGTTTTCGGTTCCCAGCCAGACCCGACCTTGCCCGTCTTCGGCCAGCGCATTAACACGGGCTTGCATCGGCTTTCCCTGTTGGTCCGTGAGCACTTCAAGGCGGCCTGGCGGCTGTGCGGGCCTTGCACCCGGTTGCCAGCGTGCCACCCCGCGATCTGTTCCGACCCACAAACTCCCGTCGCGGCCGACCAGCAACTTACGCACTTGCTGGTCAGGCAAACCCGGTACAAGCACCCAGGCGCTACTGCCGGGCATTTGTCGCACCAGCCCGGCTTTTTGGGTGCCCGCCCAGAGCGATCCATCGGCGGTTTGGGCCAAGGCATAAATATTCGCATCCGGCAGCGCACCTGCCTGCCCCTGGCTGGTTCTGTAGCCACCGATCAGGCCGCGTTGTCTGTCAAACAGATCAATGCCATTGCCCTTACTGCCAAAGGCCAAACGGCCATCCGCCAGTTCCAGCACACTCATCACATCGGGGTGGCTTAAGCCGTTTGGCCGTTTTGCGCTGTGCCTGAGTTTGCTCAGCAAGCTGTTGTTGGTGTTCATGCGTTGCAAACCTGCGCCCGAGGTGCCGACCCACAACCAGCCCGCCCGATCCAGCAACAGGCTGCCCAGGGTATCGAACGCGAGGCTGCTGGCCAATTGCGTGTCATGGCGCAAGGTTTGCAGCACTTGTCCGTCGCTGGCCGCAAGCACGATCATGCCGCCGCCATGGCTGGCCAGCCAGATTTGGTCTGTTTTGACTTGCGCAATCGCGATAATCCTGGGGTTACCCGGTTGCGCCAAAGGCAGCCAGTGTACCTGCAAGTGTACCTGCAAGTGTACCTGCCAGTGTACCTGCTGCGCGGCGTCCAGCCAGGCCGCCCCATGTTCCCGGGTGCCCAACCACAGTTTGCCGTCCTGCGCCTCGAACAGGGTGCGCACCTCCCTGTCCACGATAACGGTTTCAAAACTTTTGCCATCGGGCGACATCCGTTGCAAGCCGCTGCTACCCACCCACAGGCGGCCTGCTTTGTCCTGCAACAGGCTATGTACTTTGTCGTCCAGCAGGCTATGCGGGTCAGTGCCGTGGCGAAAATGGATAAAGCTGCGACTGCCAAGGGGTAAGCAATCCAGCCCCTGATCGGTCGCAATCCAGATCTGGCCGCGTGCGTCAGCGAGCAAGGCCCGAATTCTGCCACCAGCCACGCTATCCGGTACTTTTTCATCATGGCGGAAAGTTTCAAAGCGCTCGCTGGCCGGGTCAAACACCGCGATGCCGTCGCTGGCGGTGCCAACCCAAAGCCGCCCGTCCTTTGCCAGCGTTAAAGAAGTGACAAAATCACCCGCCAGCGAAAACGGGTCGGTGGCCTTATGAACGAACTTACGAAAACGGTAGCCGTCGTAACGCACCAGGCCAGTTTGTGTGCCGATCCAGATCAGGCCACGCCCATCCTGCGCCAATGCGGTGATGGGTTGGTTGCCTACGTTTTCCGCATCGCGCAGGGTTTCAAATTCGGGTTCGGTGGAAGGGAAGTTGGGCGCGGGCGCAGTGGAGGCTGCCATGCCTGCCAACGGCAGCCAGATGGCAAGCAAAAAAATCAGCCATTGCAGCGTTTTGAGATGTGTTTTCACGCTTACGCTTCTCCCTGTTTGCTTCGTTACTGGCTTGCCACGAAAAGAACTGCAACGGCCTGCCGCTGTCGTTGATTGTGCCCGAGGCGCGGGAAAAACACAAAGGGAAATG
>CAMBDR010000358.1 GCA_945864765.1 Janthinobacterium lividum
ACTGAAGTCTAAAAAAACGATGACTTGTCGCAGAAATTTATTTTCAAAAATCCGCAAAATTCCCCTTGCCAAACCCCATTCGCTTGCTTTATAGTTCTTTCCCATGCCGAAGGACAACAAATAATAATCCAAGGCAATCTCACAAGCCATATCATTGCTTATGTGAGAAGATGTGACAGCTTGCAGTCAGTATTGGGCTGCAATATAAAGCAACAAACATCCTACCAAAATTAATCTATACATAGAGAAAGAGACTTATTATGCATTTTGAAATGAACGCAGTTGCACGCCCTACCCTTTTAGCCGCATTGATCGCCGTTTCCTTTGGTGCCACAAGTGCCATCGCCGCTGAACGCCTCAACCTCGAAAAACAAGCATCGAAAGCAGTAACAGCCAACGCCGCCCTGCATCAACACATCGGCATTGGCCCAAATAATTTGCAAGCCGAACACAGCCACAAATTTGCCAACGGTCGCACCGTTACCCGCCATGTCCAATTGCACCAAGGTGTGCCAGTCTGGAATGAAGCTGTGGTCGAACATCGTGACATCGGCCAAGCTGCGCCACGTGTAACAGGTAACCTGTTACACAATTTGGCCAATGATTTGCCCAGCGTCAAACCCATTTTATCGAAAGCCGATGCCTTGGCCAAAGCCAAAACACTGGCACAAATTTTTAACACTGAAAACGACAGCGCCAAGTTATTTGTCAAGCAGCAAGCCAATGGCGTTGCTCACCTGGTGTATGTGGTGTCGTTCAATGGTGTTGATACAGAAACGCCAACCCGCCCATTTTATATGCTTGACGCCAATACTGGCGTAGTGGTTGAACAATGGAATGGTATCCACACTGCCTTGATTGGCACTGGCCCTGGCGGCAACACCAAAACCGGCCAATATGAATACGGCACCAATTTTGGCTATAACGATGTGGTTCAGTCTGGCACCACCTGCAAACTCGATAGCACCAATGTGGCCACCTACAACATGAACAGCCTGAGCAAGACCCCAAATGCAGCGCATTCATTTACTTGCCCACGCAATACCGTTAAAGCCATTAATGGCGCGTATTCCCCGATGAACGATGCGCATGCCTTCGGTGGTATCGTATTCAATATGTATCAGGGCTGGCTCGGAGTTCGTCCAATCAGCCAAAAACTGCTGATGAAGATACACTACAAGCGTGCGTATGAGAATGCATTCTGGGATGGTACAGCCATGTACTTTGGCGATGGCGCAACCACGTTTTATCCCCTGGTGTCGCTGGATGTGGCCGCACATGAAGTGAGCCATGGTTTCACCGAGCAAAATTCCGGCCTGGTGTATTCGGGTATGTCGGGCGGTATGAATGAAGCGTTTTCGGATATGGCAGGTGAAGCAGCAGAATACTTCCGTTCCGGCAGCAATGACTGGCAAGTGGGACGCGAAATTTTCAAAGCGGCAGGCGCATTGCGGTATATGAACAATCCACCGCAAGATGGGCGTTCAATTGATAACGCAGCCAATTTCACCAGCACAATGGACGTGCATTATTCCAGCGGTGTGTATAACAAGGCTTTCTATCTGCTCGCCACCAAGGCTGGCTGGGATACCCGCAAAGCCTTTGAAGTGATGGCAGATGCCAACCGCTTGTACTGGACGGCTAGCAGCACTTTCAACCAAGGTGCATGTGGTGTACAAAACGCTGCCGCCAACCGTGGCTATGTAGTGGCTGATGTTAGCGCCGCATTTGCTGCCGTTGGTGTCACTTGCGCGCCGTAATCTGCCACATGTAGTCCGCTTTTAGTCGGCGTTCTTTATTGCGCTAACGCTCTCATACCCGCATCAGACCACTTCGTGTGGCCGATGCGGGTTTTTTATTGCCTCCTGACATTGCCCTGTTTTGCGGTTTTAAGCAATTTTTCTGCATTGCCTTACCATATCAACGAATAAAAATTGGTAGATGCCGCAAATAGTTTAAAAAATTTGGAAAAATCGCTTGCCAAAAACGAGCGCCTGCTTTATAGTTCTACTCATGCCACACGGAAACAAAAAATTCCGAGTGGAAATTAAAATAGCGCATCAAAAAAGCAATTGCAGCAACAGAGAACGAGCAGTCTTAAAAACTTACAAACTAATTTACTTTGAAAGAGACTAATATGCATATTGAATTGAACCGTATCGCCCGCCCAACTCTTATCGCAGCACTCATCACCGCATCTTTTGGTGTAGCCAATGTTTCCGCAGCAGAACGTGTTAATGTTGAAAAAATCGCAAAGCAAGCTGGTTTAACCAGCGCCCATCAGGTCGTAGGCGTGGCTTCGCATGAACTGAGTGCCGAACACAATCATGTGTATGCAAATGGTCGTAGCGTTACTCGTCATGTTCAATTGCACAAAGGTGTACCAGTCTGGGGTGAAGCGATTGTTGAGCATCGCGATGTGGGTCAAACAACACCACGCGTAACGGGTCATAAATTAGGTAATTTGCACAATGATTTACCAAGTGTCAAGCCCATTTTGTCGGCATCGGATGCGCTCAACAAGGTAAAAGGTTTGACTCAGGTATTTACGACCGAAAACGACAAAGCCAAGCTGTATGTGAAACTGGGCGACAATGGCGTAGCACGTTTGGTGTATTTGGTTTCGTTTAACGGCACCACCGCCAATGACGAACCAACCCGCCCACACTATATGTTGGATGCCAACACGGGTGCCGTGGTCGATCAATGGGATGGTATCCACACAGCACTGTCAGGTACTGGCCCTGGCGGCAACACCAAAACCGGCCAATATGAATACGGCACCAATTTCGGGTTTAACGACGTAACGGTTTCTGGCAGCACATGTAGTTTGAATAGCACCAATGTGGCCACCTACAATATGAACAGCATGAGCAAAACACCCAAAGCGGCCCATTCGTTCACTTGTCCGCGTAATACCGTTAAGGCTGCCAACGGTGCGTTTGCCCCAATGAATGATGCGCACTTCTTCGGTGGCGTGGTATTTAATATGTATCAAGGCTGGCTCGGTGTTCGTCCAATCAGCCAAAAATTGCTGATGAAGATACATTACAAGCGTTCGTATGAAAATGCATTCTGGGATGGCACAGCCATGTACTTCGGTGATGGTGCCAGCACCTTCTACCCACTGGTGTCGCTGGATGTGGCGGCACATGAAGTGAGCCATGGCTTCACTGAGCAAAATTCCGGCTTGGTGTATTCGGGTATGTCGGGTGGTATGAATGAAGCGTTCTCGGATATGGCAGGTGAAGCCGCTGAATACTACAACACGGGCACCAATGACTGGCAAGTTGGCCGCGAAATTTTCAAAGCGACAGGCGCATTGCGTTACATGAGCAACCCACCGCAAGATGGGCGTTCAATTGATAACGCAGCCAACTTCACCAGCACACTGGACGTGCACTATTCCAGCGGCGTGTACAACAAGGCGTTTTATCTGTTGGCCACCAAAGCTGGTTGGAATACCCGCAAAGCCTTTGAAGTGATGGCCGATGCCAACCGCTTGTACTGGACTGCAAACAGCACCTTCAACCAGGGCGCATGTGGTGTACAAAACGCTGCGGCCAACCGTGGTTATGTAGTCGCCGATGTAGCCGCCGCATTTAGTGCAGTTGGTGTCACTTGCGCACCATAATGTAGCAAAAATTGTTTCAAGAAAAAGCCCGCACTGCGGGCTTTTTACATTGCAGGCAAGCTACCAGCGCGAGCGATGGTTTTCCGTTACGCCGACCAAATCATCAATCCGATGCGCACAGCCGCTGGCATGGGTTTTGACCCAACCACAAAAGGTGCCGATGGGTTGCACATAGCGGCTGGCGGCAATCAATAAATTCCTGTTCTCCTGGCGCGCCCCTTGCGGTTGAAAATGCAAGTCCAGCAAACCATCCTCGGTGGTGATATGCCAGGGTAGCAGCGGATTGGCCAAATCGAAATCAAAATGGGCTTTGCCCAGCGGATATAGCTTTTGATCCAACCATAGCGCATTTTCTTGCGCGCCAAAATAACCTTCCTGCAAATTAAACCCGACTTGCAAATCATGGGCCGAAGCCCAGCGCCAATCGGTATGGCGTGCCAATAAGCCATTCGAATAATCAAAACTGGCGACGCCGTTTTCCAAATCATAGTCGCGCCCATTGGCTTTGACCGTACCGCGCAAGGGGAAGCCGGAAGATTTTTGGGTCGCATGCACCGAACCATTTTCAATCGGGCCGATGGCTAATAATAAAGGCGCGGCGGAATTCATATCAAACGTGGCGTCGATTTGAAAGTTGCCGCAATCGAGTAGCAATTCAAAATGTTGCGCCGCATTGCTGCTCATGCTGATGCGCTTTTTGAGAAACGTAAATTGACAGGTCTGACCCACGCCATTACCCAGCGATGCGGTCAAACCCGGTATCCCATCTTGCGACCAGGCGGCCACTTCTTTGCCCAGTTTGCGGTCAAACGCATAGGCAAAAGCAGCATTGGTCCAACCCAAATCGATGATGGCGATACCGCAAAATAATTGCTCCGTTGCCAGCGCCACGTATTGCCAGCGTTTATGGTGAAAATGTTTCCACCAGCGGCTACGCTGATAAGGGGCTTGCAAATTCGACCAATCGATTTGCGCCAAGGTGCCGGCAAAACGGCCAAACTGCGGTTGTCCGGATGGATTAAGCACCGCACCGGGTGCCGTGGGTAAACCGGGAGGTTTCATGATGGTTCCAGACATGATTGCAAAAGTTGACTGAACTGAAGCGGGATGGCCTGACCCAGTATCACGTGCGGGCAGGCATGCCAGCTGGCACAGCGTTGAAAAGCGGCGCTTAAATCTTTGCACAATGCCAAGCTAACGGCAACGCCCGCTTCCAGATGCAAGGCAATGATTTCAAACTGCTTCAGCCGCCGATGCGCTTTGGCATCCACCCGGCCAATGAGCTTGCCTTTGCGTAAAATGGGCAGCGTAAAATAGCCGTATTGGCGTTTGGCAGCCGGGGTATAACATTCGATCCGGTAGGCAAAATCGAATAATTCCAGCGCCCGCCGCCGATCCCACACCACCGGGTCGAAGGGGGATAATAAAGTCGTGACAACGGGCTTTAAACTACCCGCCGCCGCTTGTTGTGCCAATGCCAAATGATCGGGATGCAAGTAACAGGGCGCATCCCACCCTTCTACCCGCAAAGGCAATAACTCGCCACTTTCGACTAATTGATCGGCTAATTGATCAGGATTTGGACTGAGTTTTTTCATCCGATAGTAATCGCGTATCCAGTCGGCTTTGGCAAAACCCAGGGCTTTGACGCTTTTGAGCAGTATTTCGCGTTCGATTTGTTGAATATCGGGTAATTGGTCATCCTGCCAGCCTGGCAAAACCCGTTCACGCAAATCGTAAATGCGGTGAAAATTGTGGCGGCGCGCAATCATTAAGTGTCCTGCCGTGAATAGCACTTCGAGTGCGCGCTTTTCCGGCTTCCATGCCCACCA
>CAMBDR010000359.1 GCA_945864765.1 Janthinobacterium lividum
GGGCGTACTACCCACGGGCGCAAAGGCGGTAACGCCCGTGCCCCCCGTGCCATTAAGCGGGCTAATGGCGCTGTTAGTATTGCCAAAGCCAAAAAAGCCGCCATTCGGATTTTGCCCACCCGGCAGCGCAGCGCTATTGCCAGCCACGAGGCTACCGTTGGCCAAATCACCGTCTTCTTTGATGTGCTGGAGTGACACATCAAACGTCAAGCGTTCGGATGCTTTAAATTGCAGACCCAGCCGTGCGGCATCGCGTTTGGCCGCCACCAGGGTATCCTGACTGCGCAGCGCATTGCCATACACGGTGAGATCCGGCGAGAGCTTATGCGCCAGCTTGACGCCCAGGTCGCGGTGGCCGGGGCTGATGCCGGCGGCGCTGTTGTTAAATTCGGCTCCCGCACGCTGCCATTCCAGGCTGGCGTCCCACTGCTCGTCTTTGTGCGCCAACTCGATGCGGGCAGCGCGGCCGCTGGCGCTGCTGGAGAGCTCGCCGGCCTGACCGGATGGCGTGGTAAATATTTGCCCACCCATCTGCCCATTCACGGTGTAGCTGGTGGAATCGGTGTGTGCCACTTCGGCCACCAGACGCGTGTTTTGCCCCAGTTTTAGATTGGCAGACAGGCTTTGCAGCCGATACGGCGAGAGCGGGTTTTTATCGTCCACCACTGCCGCGCCCAAGGTAAAGCGCTGACTGACATGCCACTCGCCATCCAAGCCCAGCACCCAGAAATTGTCCCCGCCCTGTTCCACTTCATAGGTGATGCGCACCGATTGCGGATCACCATCCGGGCTTTGCGCGGGCACGGCTTGTTTGAACAGGATGCGCCCTGAAAAGGGTTCGAAGCTGTAATCATCCAGCCGCCGCAAAGGCGTCACTTGTTTGATCAGGTCGGATTGGTGCTTGTCGCGCACGATGATTTCTACCCGCTCCGAATTGCTAATGGCGTTGTTGTTTTTCACCGCAAACGGGCCGGAAGTGCCGTTGGCCTGGTATTCCTCAATCACCTGTTTTAAATTGTCGTGGAAGGCAAAGCCGTTGAGATGGCCGCTGGCCGCTTCCCAGTGGCCGCGCAAACCGGTGACGCTACGTTGATACTGGCCCAGCTTGCGCGCCTGTAAGCCAACGCTGGGGCCGATGCTGCTGCCAAGATTCAGGCCAAAACCGGGGCCACTGCCAAAGCCACCCACCGCGCCGGAAGTAAAGCTCTCGCCAGTGGAAAAGTCGCCATACAAGAGATAGCTTTTTTGATCATCAATGCGCACGTACAGGCGTTCGCTGGAACGGGCATCAAAACCGCTGATCGCACTGTCACCATAGACCGGGTAAAACTCGTTGGGGTTGATGTCGCGCTGCAACCTGTCACGCGTGGGTTGATCGGAATCATAGGCCGCGGTGAGTAGTTTGTCGCCGCTAATTTTACCTTTCAGAAAAAACGCGGTGCGCACGGCAGCGTTGGCTTTGCCTTGGTTAAACTGACGGCTCCAGCGGGTAATGTCTTGCTCAAAGCCGTCGTTGATGCGGGCCGGGGCCAGTGCACCGGCGCTTAAACTGCGGCGGCTGATGATGCCTTCGATCAGGCCCGCTGCCAGCATTTGGCGCAGTTCCGGCACAAAACTAAGGATGCCTTGCGCCACCACATTGCCACCACTCACGCGCAGCAGCACGTCCTGTGGTTCGCTCGGGGCCAGCAGGCGAAAACTGGCCTGGCCGTTCTCCAGCGCCAATTGCACGCCGGGGGTCACCCGATCCCGGTCGCCCCCTTGTGGCCCCAGGGTGTCGGTGGCGGCCCCATCGAGCAAAATGCGCCCACCCGAGGCCTCCAGCGTCAGCAACAGCTTGCCTTGAACTGGCTGGCCGTCTTTGTCCAGCACTTTGATGCTCACTCGCAAGGCAGACTGGCCGTCGGCGGGTAAGCCGTTTTTATCGGTCTCAACCTGAATTTGCGCGATTTTGCCATTGTTGGCGTAAGCGGCTGCCAGCTCGCCTTGGCCCACCCAGGCTTGCGGTGCCCGTGCCTGCGCCATGCCCTCGGGCACGGGGGCCAGCGCTGCCGCCCAGACTGGTAGCGAGAAGGCGGTGCTCAGCGCGACTGCACCCGCAAATGCACCCGCACCCACGCATGCACTTGCGAACGAACCCTCGCACGCATTTGCAAACCTACCCGCGCATGTGCGCGCCAGCGCACTGGCCATCGGCTTGATCGAAAAACCCGCCGACAGCTTGGGGGCCAAATGAAGGCGGCTGCGCTCGCCGGGATTGACAACATTGGTAATCATGGTCATGGTGTGCATTCTGGCCAAACGGGTCACGGAATTAATGATGAGATTATTGCGCATGCTGCACCTCCGGCACGGCGTTTTGGCGCGGTTTTACCAGCTCTTGATTTGCTCTGTCGGTGGCTTGCCTTGGCGCAGCAGCGTCTTTGCTGTTAAATTTCAAGCCCGGTAAGGGCGCGGCTTCGCTTTCCACGCTGCGCACACCGCCCTGGCTACGACGCGCTTTAACTTGCTCCAGCACCCGGTTCGAGCATGAGCCTTCGGCAAAATCGGCGCGAATCAACTCGCCATTTTTCACATCCAGGAAAAGGCTGTTGGCATCACCCAAATTGCGGTTGCTGGTGGTGGTCAAGCGGCTACCACGCGGCAAGGTCAGGCTATCAGCCTTAATCACATGCGACTTGGGGCTTAAGCCGCAATAGCTGAACTTACCCTCGATATCGGTGGTGAAGTTGCTGCCGTCTTCCAGATACAGGCGTACACCGGGAATGCCCAATTCTTCTGCATCCTGGATGTGGTTGTGATTGCAATCGACAAACACCTTGCCCGCCACGCAGCCCTGATCGGTAAAGACCCCGGCAATCAGCTTGACTTTGTACTGGCCCTGGTTGGACGGCACCGCGTTCGGGCCGGGTTGCAAGGCCGTTGTGAGGCAACCTCCGGCGGTATTGCAGGCATACGCAATGGCGCGGTTGATGCCGTCGCCCTGCATGCTGCCCACACCCACCCGCACCCGGTAGCTGAGTACCGCTTGCTGCGCGGTGCTCATTGGGCCAAGGTTAAAGGCCAGCAAGGGGCCGAGGTTTTTGCCTGCCGGGTTGGTCAGCGGGTTGGCCACCGAATCAGCCAATGGCCGCCCATTGAGTTGCGTGGTGCCCGGCACCAGGCTAAAGCCCGCTGGCAAGCTGTCGCGCACGGTTACTTGCGCCACGGGCGAGCCGGAGGAAAGCTTGACCGTTACCGTGTAGAGAATGGTTTGGCCAATTTCCACTTGCTGCTTGTCACCGGTTTTGGTCAGCGACAAGCCTGCCGGTATGGCCGGGTCGAGTGGAATATGGTTGTTCAAAATCGGTGCCGAATTGTGAGTGATAACAAAATCAAAGTAGTACTGAGTACTGAGGGCACCACCCGTCACCATGCCCACGCAAGCAGCCGGGTTGTGCAGCGGCACCGCCAGTTGCGGCGCATTGTCGGTATGTTGCACCAGAGCCGGGTCTGGCGTGGGGCCGACACTGAGCACGGCTTTACAGGCCGGGATTTTGCCGGACTCCAGCGGAATGTAGCCCGCCGGATAGCTGGTAATGGCCAGATGGTAGGTGCCATCCGGGAAATCATTTTGCAAAAAGAACTGGTATAAGCCATCGCTACCGGTTACTTGCTGCACCGCGTCCAGGCCGCCCAGCAGATGGCGTGCGGGGTCATAACCCGGCGGGCCGGAGAAGGTGACCACGGCACCGGCAATCGGTTTTCTGGTGACGCTGTCATACACCACGCCGGAAGGGTCCAGCGGCAGGTTTTGCTCGACGATATCATCACCCGCACGCAGTGTGATATTGCGGATGGCAGCGCCGCCCGGCGAACCCACGCCACCGCCGGAGGTGGCGACGTTGGGCAGGTTGTTGCCGTCTTTGGTGAACTTGATTTCAAAGCCGCTACCGATGGGCAAACCACTCTCTTCGTAACCGGGGCAATGCAGGTTGTCGAATTGATAGAAGCCGCTGTTGTCGGTTTTTACAGTACAAATCAATTTGCCGTTTTGGCTCAGGGTGACGGTCCAGTCGGCCGCGCCTTCATGCGGGGTCAGGGTTGGGCGCACACGGGTGTGGGTGCGATCAAACCAGACATAACCGCTGATAATGGGCGGCTTCAAGGTAGGGCCGCTACGCACCCGCTCGCCAAACAGGTAGCCGTCCACCAGGCCGTTATTGGCCACCAGCACGCTGCTTGACAGGTTGATATTACCGATCGTGTTTTGCTGCGCGATACTGCCAAAGCTGTCGTTAAACACGGAGCCACCGGCCTTGCCTGCGGTTTCTTTGCCGTCCACAATTTTGCCCGTGTCCAGATCGGTATGGGTTTCCACCAGCGTGTAGCGGCCAGGGATGACATTATCAAAGCTATAGCTACCATCGGCCGCCGTCACGGTCACGCACGCGCCAGCCGGGCACGGCGTGCTGCCATCGGTGGTGGTGCCGCTTAAGGTGATATGTACGCCGCCGATGCCGGCTTCGCCCTCGTCTTTGCTGCCGTTGTGGTTGTTATCAAAATACACAAAGCCCGCCAGACTGCCCGGTTTTTCACGGAAGTCGTAAGCGGTGGCCACGCTGCCCGCCACCAACACGATGTCGCTGATTTTGTTTGGCCCAACATCGAGTTTGCCACCCGCGCTGCCCAGCGTGCTGCCGCTGTTGCCTGTGAAATCGCGCCACTCTGGCGGCTGGGTTTGCGTCACCTGGTAAGTACCCGGCACTAATTGATCAAACACATAGCTGCCGTCTGCCGCCGTTTGCACGGTACGCGGCACAATCGGGTTGCCGTTGGCGTCCTGCCCGGTTAAGGTCACACTCACACCGGCCAGCGCTTCTTTGGGGTCCTGGCTGCGGTTGGTATTGATATCGACATAGACTTTGCCGCTGATGCTGGCATCGCCGATGTTACTTTGCTCGCCAAACAGGTAATTGGTGGCAAGCTGACCCGCGCCCAGGGTAATGCCGCTGATGGTGTTTTTCGGGGCGTTCGCCGTGCCGCCTGCGCTGCCTGCGGCATCGCTGCCGTCCAGATACGGCGTGGGCTGGGTTTCCACCACGCGGTAGCTGCCTTGCGGTAAATCGGTAAAGCTGAAATTGCCGCTGGAATTGTTGCTAGAATCGGTGCGGGTGGTGCGCTGTACGCTGTTGCCGTAGACATCGGTGCCGCTTAAGGTGATGAGTACGTTGCTGATACCGGTTTCGCCGCCATCTCTCAAACCGTTGCGGTTGGCATCCAGATACACGCTACCGCTGATTGAGCCAAACAATTGCTGCTCGCGGAAATCATAACCCAGCGCCGCGCCACCGCTGCGTGGCATGGCGATATTGCTGACACCATTTAACAGTGCCGTGCCGCCTGCAATGCTGCCCACTTTACTGCCAGTAGCGGCGCTAAAGTCGGTGTAATTGGCCGGCTGGGTTTCGCTT
>CAMBDR010000360.1 GCA_945864765.1 Janthinobacterium lividum
GTTTGAAGCTGATGAAGCGCTGTTTCAGGGTTTGTATCTGCATGACAAGTGGGTGTGGCGTTTGCGAGCGAACTTGTTGCATGCATTATAAGCACGAGAAATTTACTGCATATTTTATTTATTGATGGGTGGAGGAGATACATGAAACAATTCGACATGAAACAATTCGCGTTATTAGGCTTGCTTCCAATGATGTTGCTCACTTCGGCAATGGCTGCCGAGACCAAAACGGCTGCCACGTCGGCGGAGCAGCAAAAGATGTTGGAAAGGCGGCACAAATTCCAGCAAGAGCGGCAGGATGCCCTGAAAAAGAATCCGGCGGAACATCAAAAATCACTGGCAAAACGCCAAAAACACCAGCAAACCATGCAGGAACATCATGCAAAACTGCGTGAAACCAAAGACCCTGCGCAACACAAGCTGTTGTTGCAGAAAATGGATGAATCAATGAAGGCCAATACGCCGCCAGACATGATGCCCGTTGCTGCCGGCTCGAAGCTGCCGGGTGAAAAAAAGCTGTCGGCCACGCCCGCTTCGGCCAAGTAATTTTGCTGCCGCGCAAACCTTTTAGAAATCCCTTACTTTCAGGAGTAACCAATGAAACAATTACTGCCGAACCAATTACTGCCGAAAAAACTGCTGTTGATTCCCGCATTGCTGCTGTGTACTGCCGCTTCTGCCGAGCTGGTTGTTCCGGGTATTCCCGGTGTTGATTATCCAACCTATACGCAGAATAATATTCCCGAAACATCATTTGACTGTAAACAACAGATGTACTCCGGCTACTACAGCGACCCGGAAACCCGCTATCAAACATTTTGGATATGCCAGGCGGACGGCAGAGCGGACAGGTTTTTATGCCCAATAGGAACCCTGTTCAGCCAGGACTATTTTGTTTGTGATTGGTGGTACAACCTGGATAGTGATGGGCACACCATTAATGGTATTTGATGAATGGTAATGGATTCTTTATCAGGATCACCAGACGCAGGATGATTGATTTATTTCACGCTGCCAGCCAAGGTAGCACCTGCGCAGATTAACTTGCCGATTTCATCGAAGTGCATAATGCATCCTATACAGTGCAAATTTAGATATTTCATTAAATTGCAGTGTATACGATGCATTATTTAATGTCAATGCGCCGACGGCTTTTCTGGCTTAAAGCTTTTTTCCAGCCGCGTCGCCACTGCATCCCATTGCTCGCGCTGGGCTTTGGGGTAGGTGAAGTCCATGGTCAAAAATTGATCATCGACCAAATACACCTTGCGGTAGAAAATAGCCTCCCCCTCAAAGCCGGACAGCACGTACCAATTTTCCTTCTGCACTTTCAGGGTGATTTGGCGTTTGGCCTTTTTATCATCCTTGATGGCTTTGGCAAAATGGGTCTTGATGGTATCAAATGGATCAATCGCATTATTCATGCCCCATACCGCCAATTTGGTGTTGCCATCACTGGACAAAAAAGTTTGCCCATCGCCATTGCCCGCTTCTCCCTGTGGGGTTAACAATTTGGCCGGATAGTCTATGGAAAAGCTAAAGCGGCCATTGCCATAGCTTGCGTACTCGTCTGGCACGGCAATCTTACCTGCTGGTGCCGGAGCGGGAACGGGTTTTTGCCCGCACGCGGCGAGTAGTACGCAGGCGGGGATGAGAATGGCGCTTAAAAATCGGGTCAGGTTCATGGTGTTGGTTTTGCAAGATTGAAATTAAACGCCTCGGTATCACCCTTAAACCAGCGCGCCAACGCAGCCACAAAGATTTGCGCGCCATCTTGCTCCGGCGTGCGTAAGCCATGGCCGGCATTCGGGAACTCAATAAAACGGAAGTTTTTCTCCGGGTGTTTGGCAAAATAATCACGCAATACATGGCCCGATTCAATCGGCACCGCATCATCTTTTTCACCCATCGCCGCTACCATGGGAATATCCAGCTTGGCATAAGTTTGCAGCGGATCATGAAACAGATGTTGCGTCCAATAACGGTAAGGGTGGCCGAAAAATTCTTTCTTCAGGCTGTTGGGGTGGCGCTTGATGGCGGCGAATTCTTTCAAAACATATTCTTTGGTAAACGGCTGGCCAAACGGCGCTACATTGCGTTGCACGAAAATCAAAAATTCCTCACTCTGGGCCAGTCCACCCGCGCCCGCCGTCGCCAACCAGCCTATCTTGTCGCTCGCCGCCGCCACGAAGGGCGCAATTGCGCCGCCTTCAGAAAAACCCAGCAGCGCAATCGAATGGCGCGCGCGTTGTTTCAGTAGCGGGTGCTGTTCAATAAAGGTCAGATTATCCTGCACCCGGCGCTGTAATTGGTCGTTGGCGGAGAATTTGGCCGGGCAAGAAGCCGGATTTTGTGCACCTTTTTTGAGGCCGGGTTTATCCAGCATATACACATTCAGTGGTGCCGGATATTTGTCGAAAAATTTGGCCATGCGCAAGCTAAAATCATCACAGCCCGAGCCGACCAAGAGTAAAATCACCGGGCCATCATCCGGCGGCACGCCGTCGTGCAGATGGAAGGTGCGGCGTTTTTCACCAGCTATGGTGATGCTGCCCGTCTCCAGGGTGCGCCCGGTTGGCGCAGCCTGGCTGAGTTGCACGAATTGGCTGAATTGGCCGAGCACCAAGCTGACGAATAAAATACAGCGCGCCAAGGGCGGAAAAGAAAAGTTGAACATGGTTGAGCGTGAAAAAATGGATTAATCCCGAATTGTAATCCGGCTTTGCCGTTTTGTAGGCATTTTCATTGCTCTACACCATTATTTCGCCGCTTTATCGTCGCAAGCCGCAACGCCTCCCCGTCATTCCCGCTACCCACCTCAACCCGTATTACGCACGCTTGCGGCGACGCGCAACCAAGGCCAGTGCGCCCAGACCGGCGAACATCATGGCATAGGTCTCCGGCTCAGGCACAGCCGACACGGTCAGCAACTTTTGCGAGGTGATGCCCGCACCCACGCTGGAGAGGCTGGTGTATTGGTAGGTATTGCGGATCACGCCCGAACCCAGGGCGACCGTCAACATGGCACTGGCGTCGGCCACCACCGAATTGCTCAAGCTATTGAAGCGCAAATCGCCGCTCAGCAAATTGGCATTGTCGTTGTTCAATTCCCATAAAGCCAATTGAAATGCCTTGGCTTTGGGCGCAGGATTATTCAGGTTGCTGTTCAAGACGCTGCTGTAAAAACCTTCATACAAACGCTTGACCGAATCGCTGGCACCAAAATTGGCGGTCGTGTAGTGGTTGGATGAACCGCTCAACGCCACGGTTGGCTCCAGGCAGAAAGCCCAAAAATCGTAGGTGCCGTAATGGGCTTGCCAAATGCCAGGGGTCACGCTGTTGCTACCAAAACCACCACCGATGGCGGTAAACTGTGGGCCGCCGTGTAGTGTGGCGCTCAGGTTGGTGGTGTCGGCACTGGCGCTGATACTGGTCAAAGCCAGTGCTGCGGCGATGACGCTGGTACGCAAAATATTATTCAAAGATGGTTTCATAAGTTCGTCTATTTAAAAGTTGGCGTTAATTTTGGTGATTTTAAATTCTTAAGCACTCGCTTGCGCATTGTCAGCATGGGCCTTCATTGGCCATCACGCGCCGCAATACCTCCGCCGCATCGCATTGAGCCTGTGTTGCCGCATTGGTAGCCGCCGCAGTGGTAGCCGCCGCGACGCTACTGATCGGTGCCGCTGCCTGTCCCACCAGGGTATCGAGTGCATGATCATCGCGCAGCAAATCGGCCAGGCTTGGCAGGGTAATGCCTGCCTTTGCCGCATCTTTGGCACTAACATTGAAATACAGGTCGGTCATATCCACTGATTTGCCGCTGGCCAGGGTTGCGCTGCTACGTTCCAGATGCAAGTTGTTGTTGGCATCAATGAATGGCAATTCGGTATGGTGTACGGTCAAACTGCTCACGCCAGCGTCACGCAAGCTGAGCAATTCGCCCGCATCGGTCACGCCATTGCTGTTGGCATCACGCCAGATCCGCAGTTCAGCAAATTTGTCGTCATGCGCATCGACCAAGCCGTCGCCATTGGAATCAAAGTTCGCCAATTTGGCAAAACCGGAACCCTTGGCCACACCGCCAAATAATTCACCAATGCTGTCGATCTTGCCATTGTGGTTGCTGTCAATCGCCAGCAAACCATCATCTGCCGAAACCCAGCCCGACTGGATGGCATGGCCATTGCCCAGCAGGTCGAAGCTGCCGTGGAAATCGGCACGGGCAATGGTTTTGATGCCGTCGCCACCGAGGTCGATCACGATCGGGGTGATGGCGGCATCCCAGCTGTAATCGTACTCGCCCGATTCCAGGAAAGTGACATCGGTACGGGTCACATTGACCTTGGAAATGCCGTCACCCACGACATCGGAATCGCTTTGGTCATTACTGCCGACATCCTTGACGCCCCATTTCCAGGTATTCATGTTGACGCCAGCAAAAATGACATTGGATTTGTCGAACTTGAGGTAATACTCGCCAGGGTTGATGTAGGCGAAGCGATAGCTACCATCGGTACGGGTGTAAGTGGTGGCCAGCAACTCGTTGTTGGCGGTGTACAGCATCACTTTGATTCCGCCAATGCCTTCTTCATTGCTGTCTTGCACGCTATCATGGTCGCGATCATTCCATACTTTGTCGCCGATACAGGCGGTGCGATACAAACCGGCATCCCGGCTCAAATCGTTTTGACCAAAATTTAAGTGAATCAGGGCGGTGCGGCCTGTGCTGTCGATATCGGAATCGTTTGCATCGTTGCCCACATCTTGCTTGGTAGCGTAATAATAGGCCGGCTTCACCACTTCGATGCGGTAATCGCCTGCATTGAGGTTACTGAACAAATACTTGCCAGAACTATCGGTGGTGGTGCTGGACAGCACCTGGTTATTGGCACCCAGCAATTTGACTGTCACGCCGCCGATGCCTTTTTCGCCCGCATCTTGCACTCCGTTATAGTTTTTGTCTTCCCATACGAAGTTACCGATGCTGCTCTTTTGGTATAAACCAGCATCGAGCGTAGTATTGGTTTGACCTGCGGCCACCGTCACCAGTTGGGTGTTGCCGTTGGCGTCGATATCGCTATCGATGGCGTCATTGCTACCGACATCTTTGCTGGTTACAAAATAACCCGATGGCGCTTTGACGGCCACCGAATAGCTGCCCGCTGCCACATCAAAATTGTAATTGCCGTTGCTATCGGTGGTGGTGCTGCTCACCACGGTACCGACCGAATTTTTCAGTTGCACGGTCACGCCGGCGATGCCCGCTTCGCCCGTATCTTGCAAGCCGTTGCCGTTGCCGTCAAACCAGACGCGGTCACCAATATGCGCATCCAGTACCTGAACACCCGCATCCCAGCTACGATCAATTTCGCCCGATTCAAGCATTGTTTGTGCGGTCTTGCCATCGGCCTGGTTGGCGTCGGAGTCAAGAGCGTCATTGCCGCCCACAT
>CAMBDR010000361.1 GCA_945864765.1 Janthinobacterium lividum
TATTGCCCGCCTACCTGAATTGGTATCTCAATCTACCCGGCACCCAAATGGAGATAGCGGCCTTGGCTAAGGGTAAAAAAACGCGGGCAATTTCGATCAAAGCAATTGAGGGGCTGGAATTGCCTGTCCCCACGCTGGACGTGCAACAATTGATTGTGGACGAAGATAGCAAGGTTCGGTTTGCATTACAGCAAGCGCCATGGGCGGAGGATGCGCTTGCGAAATCGAATGCCATTTTGCTGGGCCATGTGGATGATGAACGGAATCAAGAAGCAACTTGTCGATAAAGTTTCTTGTAAATCCATACCCCGACAGGCTGGCAGCGTCAGTTGCGCGCCCGGGTCTTCCAGCAAGCTGAAATAGTCGGTGAGTGAGGTCGGCTGTTGTCGAACCTGATTTGCTTGCAGGACTTTATCGGCGGCGTGAGCGCCAGAACCATGCCCAAGCAATAGCAGCAGCGCCCACAGCCAGCGTGTGAGCGCGCGGGATGGGATGGGGCAGCCGCTCATGATGTGTGAATCTCATACGGTAAATGGATGGTAAAACAACTGCCTTGCCCCGGTGTACTGGTAATGGCTAGCGTGCCCTGGTGTTTTTGGATGATGCCATTGGCAATTGATAAGCCCAGCCCGGTGCCGGTATCGACATCCTTGGTAGTGAAAAATGGCTCCAGAATCCGCTCCCGCACAGCCGCTTCCATACCGCAGCCATCATCTTCAATGTCCACCAGCAGGGAGGCCGGGGCCGCGCTTGCCTGATCGCACTCAGGCCGACGTAGCCGTAACCATATATGGCCGGGTTCATTGGAGCCGCTGTGTTCGCGCTTGCTGGCAATGGCATGGCAAGCATTGACGATCAAATTCATGAACACTTGATTCAGTAGGGTCGGCCAGCATTCAACCAGCGGATCATCGCCAAATTCGCAGATGAATTGAACTTGATGGTGCCAGTTGGTGCGTACCAGATTCAAGGTCGAGTTCAGGCATTCGGACAGATGCACGGCACGTTTTTGCTCATGTTCACGCCGGGAAAAGGCGCGCAAGTCCTTGACGATGGTCTGGATGCGTTCGGTGCCATCTAACAGGGTGCCGACATGGTTTTGCAGGGCCACGAAGCGCCGGGCAAATTCGGCGGTAATTTCCGGATCGGGCTGCTCTGCCATTAAATCGTGTAAAAATTGTTCAAATTGCGCCAGGTCGGTGCGCAGGATTTGGCCCGCCATATGGGTGAAATGGGTTGGGTTGTTGATTTCATGCGCGACCCCGGCGGTGAGCGTACCGAGGGCGGCCATTTTTTCTTGTTGTAACATTTGTTCGCGGGCTTGCTCCAGTTCCCGCGCCAGCGCCAGTTCATTTTTCGCGCTGACTGCTTCCTGGTGCGCCGCCAGGGCCTCGGCGGTGCGCTGCGCCACGGTCGCTTCCATGTTTTCATACAGGCGCGCGTTTTCGATGGAAATGGCAGCCTGGGACGAGAGCATTTCCAGAATCACCAGCCTGTCCTGGGTGAAGGCCCCTTCGATCAGATTATTTTCCAGATAGAGTATGCCCGCCAGTTTGCCTTGCGTCAGGATGGGTGAACACAGCACAGACTTGGGCCGCTGTTGGCTGATGTAGCCGTCGCCGGTGAAGCGACCCTGTTCGGCGGCATTGGCCAGCACCACCGATTCTTTGGTCAGCGCCGCGTATTGAATCAGCGACAAGGGTAATGCCATCGAGCCGCTGTCGGTGGCTTTCAGCGGGCGCGACTGCAACAGGTTGATATGCTCTTGATTCACATTGCCTTGGGCTTCGATGCGCCATTCGCCATTCTTTTCCAGTAGCAGCAAGCCCCGCTGCGCGCCCGCGCTTTCAATCGCAATGCGCATCAGCTTTTCCAGCAGCCGCTCCAGCACGATCTCGCCGGAGATGGCTTGCGAGGCCTTCATCACGCTGGACAAGTCCAGCGCCTCCAGTTTTAACAGTTGGGTGTTGGTGGCGCTGGTGGTGGTGTGGGTCGGCAATGCCGGTGCGGTGGTGAACGGCAAGCCGGGCGTCGCCTGGCTCAATAGACCCGGATATTGGGTCGCCAGATGTTTTACTTTGGCATGCGCGCCCCATTTGCCGTAAAGCCAGGCGGCTTCTTCCAGATACAGCCGGGCCAGCCTGGTTTTGCTCCGTTGCAGGTAAAAGCGGGCCGCCCATTCGTTGGACAAGGCCTGATGATGGATGAAACCGTTTTGCTGCGCTGCTGCTATCGCCTGGTCGTACAGTTCGGCGGCCTGTTCCGGCTGGCCCTTGACGCGTGCCAGTTCTGCCGTGGCCAGCAGGTATTTGTGTCCGAAATTTTGTGGGCATTGTTTGGCCCAGGCGCGCAGTTTGTGAAAGTCTTTTTGCAGGCTTTGCTGCCAGCGCTTGCCCTGCTTGAGGAAGCTGGCCGCGCTTTGGGTTGCCAGGGCCGCCAGAATATTGTGGAAAAAATAGTCGGTGGAGGTATGGACACCCATAATGCCATGAAGATGCCGGGCCGCTTTTTTCTGGTAAACGGCAGCCTTGGGAAAGTCGCCAAACAGGATTTCATAAAAACTGGCGGTAAGATACATAACGCATGAAACAGTGGCATTGTTCACATTGTCCGTTACCTGCTGCGCCGCCGCCGCCAGCTTGTGGCTGGCTTGTTCCGCTGCCGCGTTTTCCGCCGCTGCGTTTTCCACCGAATTCGCATCTGCCAGGGTCGTGATCCAGACGGCGTAAAACGTGTAGCTTGGCAGCACCTTCAAGGGGTCGTTCATCTGTTCGATAAATTCCTGGAACTTTTGCAAGCGCGTTTTAAGAGCCGATAATTCCATGCCGATGCCGTAAAGCACCGGTAATTGATTGGTTGCGCTCATGCTGGCATAAATCCAGTTGCCACAATCGAGCGCCAGTTTCATGCACTGGTCAAAACAGGCCAGACTTTGATGCAGTGGCTGATACCAATGATTGATTGAGTAGGCATTGATGAACAGCGTCATCGAACGGCTGTTCGGGCTTTGGCTTTGGCTCAGTTCCTGCGCTTTCCGGGTGTAATCCCGGGCCAGCGAATAGCGCTTCATGGAAACCAGTATGGCGGCAAAATTCATCAACAGGTAGGCCGCATCGGGTGTCAGGCCATGTCGAAAGACAAAATTTACGCTTTTAAGAATCGCGATTGTGCTTAAGCGCTGATTGACCAAATACGCAAACAGGATAATGCCTGAGAATAGTCGAATCGCCAGTTGATGTTCTGGCCGCTCAGTGCGCGGCAACTGGTCCAACAGCGACTTCACGTTGCGCCCGCGCCGATGCCAGCGTTCTTCCCAGATTTCCAGCAAAAAGTGGTGTTTTTTGGGTTGCCCGGGAAGTTTGATGCCCAGATAATGCAGTCCCGCCAAACCCTCCTCAACGGCGCGTTGGTAGTTGCCCTGACTGCCGTACAGTTCGAGTTGTTTCAGGTGAATGTCGGCTTTTTCCAGCGCCGTTTTCACATGGGTGAGGCAGTCCTTGAAATTGCGTTCGGCGGCCTCGTGGTGGTGGTTGATGTATTCGCATTGCGCCCGTTCCAGCGACAGGGCCAGGGTCAGTTGGTACTGCTGTTGCCAGTCGCCCCCTGCCAGCAAATCAAGGCCGTGTGTCAGGTAGCGTAAGGCCGAGGCAAACGCAGTCGAGGCGATGGCTTTTCGGGCCGCTTGCAAATTCAGTTTTGCCAACGCAATCCGTTCGGCCGGGTCTTCAATCACGTCGAGTAAGCCTGTTGCTGCGTGAAATTGATTCACCATGGCAAAGAGCGACTCGTCGCTGTGCGTCAAGTCCAGTTGTTTGCGCCAAAGGCGGCCAATCTTCAGGTGCAGTGCTGCGGTGGCAGCCGCAGGCAGCAGTTCATAGGCCGCCTGCTGCACCCGGTCGTGGATAAAGCGAAAGCGCCGGCATGTGATTTTGGCGTTGGCTGGTGTGTTGATAGCCGCGTTGGTAGCCAGGTTGGTAGCCAGGTTGGCAGCCGCGTTGGCGCAAGATTCCAGCAAAACTTCTTCCACCCTGAACGCGTCCTGTTGCAGCAGCAGCCCGGCCTTGAGTGCGTCCCACAGGTCAAGCATGACGTCACCGGGCATTTGCCCGGCGACCAGCGCCAGCGTTGCCAGATCAAACTGATGGCCGATACATGCCGCGCATGTCAGCAGTGCCTGGGTGCTCTCGGGCAGGGTGCGTAGCTTCTGGCTCATCAGTTCTACCACGTTGTCGGTGATCTGGCGCGCCTGAATGGTTTGCATGTCCCACTGCCAGCCGCCCTCATTGGCGACAAACTTCAGGCAGCCACCTTCATACAGCGAGTTCAGGAAGGCATTGACGAAGAAGGGGTTGCCGCCGGTTTTGGCGGCGATTAATTCGGCCAGTGGGGCGGGTTCGCCGCGTGTTGGTGTGAGTGTGTCGCGCACCAGCCGTTCCAGGTCGGCAAAGGCCAACGCCTGTAGCTTGAGGGTGCTGAAATTGGCCCCGGTGCGGTGCAAGGCCTCCAGCGTCAACATCAGGGGATGGGTGGCGTTGACTTCGTGGTCGCGCCATGCCCCCAGAATTAACAGGTACTGTCGGCGTGATTTTTGCAGCAGTTCTTCCAAGAAACTGAGTGAGGCTGAATCGGCCCACTGTAAATCATCCAAAAACAGCACCAGAGGGTGTTCGCAACGGGCAAACACGTCGATAAATTGGCGAAAGCTGGCTTGAAAGCGGTTACGCGTTTCCGCTGGCGGCAGCGTGGGCAGGGCCGCCCGGGGGCCGAGGATCAGCGCCACTTCGGGGATGACCTCGATAATCACCTGAGCGTTGGCACCCAGGGCATCAATCATCAGCGTGTTCCAGTGAGCGATGCGCGCCGGGCTTTCGGTCAGTAGTTGCCGCATCAGTTCCTGAAAGGCCTGAATCAGCGAGGCATACGGCATGTCGCGCTGGAACTGGTCGAATTTGCCATCGATGAAATAGCCCTGCTTTTCGGTAATGGGTTTATACACCTCATGTACCAGGGCGCTCTTGCCAATGCCGGAATAGCCGCCCACCAGCAGCATTTCGGTCTGGCCCTGGCTGGCGCGCTCGAAGGCCTCCAGTACTTTTTGCACTTCGGCCTCGCGACCATAGAGTTTTTGTGGAACTTGGAAACGCCCCGAAGTATCCTGCCGACCCAGTGCGAAGGGGGCTATGGTTGGGGCGGCCCCCGGTGGGGCGGCCTTGAATTGTTCCCAACAGCTTTCCAAGTCAGCGATCAGGCCGAAGGCGCTCTGGTAGCGTTGTTCGGGCGCTTTGGCCATCAGCTTGAGTATCAGATTGCTCAGGATGGCGGGCACTGTCGGCTGGCGCTCATGCGGTGGAATCGGCATGTGAGCCAGGTGGCAATGCACCAGTTCGGCTGCATCGGTCACGCTGAAAGGTGGCACCCCGGTCAGCATTTCATAAAAGCTTGCGCCCAG
>CAMBDR010000362.1 GCA_945864765.1 Janthinobacterium lividum
CAGCGCCATTTCCACCTTTACCCTGGCAGCCGATGGCTGGTTTTGGATTGGCACACAAAATCAGGGCATGTACCGCTACCATCGCGATAGCCATCAACTACAACACATCGTGGCCGATCGCGCCAATCCGCAAGCCTTGCTGCCGGGCAAGGTGGGCAGTGTATTGATTGATAGCCGTGGCTGGTTATGGGTTGCGACCCAGGGCGGCGGTATTTCGTTGGCGCAGCAAACCCAGGGCGCGCAGCCACCGCAATTCACCCGGATTGGCAAAAGCCAGGGCTTGACCAATAATTTGGTGAATTGTTTGCAGGAAGATGCGCAAGGCAATATTTGGTTGAGTACCGATGATGGTTTGGCGGTGATCAACCCCAAGACCTTGCAAGTACGTATGTTGCATACGGCGGATGGCCTGGGGATTTTAGGGTTTTGGGTGCATTCCGGGGGCGAAAGTGCGCACAATGAATTATTGTTCGGCGGTTCCGGCGGCATGGTGGTGGTACGACCCGCCTTCCTTAAGGAATGGACTTACCAGGCACCGGTGGTGGTCACGCAACTGCAAATTGGCGGCAAGTTGGTGCCCGGCAGTGGCCAACTCAGTGGCCAACCCGATGGAAAACTACGCATTAGCCCGGAGGCCAACAGCCTGGCGGTAGAATTCTCGGCGCTTGACTATTCTGCCCCGGAGCGCAATCAATACGCCTATTGGCTGGAAGGCTACGACGCCGCGTGGATTAATACCGATGCCAGCCGCCGTTTGGCGTCTTACACCAATTTGCCGCCGGGCGAGTACACGCTGCACCTGCGCGGCAGCAATCGCAATGGTTTGTTAAACGACTACCCCGACAACATCCGGATTGAGGTGTTACCATTTTGGTGGCAAACCTGGTGGTTGCGCGCCTTGCTGGTGTTGGCAGGCCTGGGCTTGATGTGGGGCCTGATACAGGTGCGCACCCGCTACCTGCGCCAACGCCAGCTTGAGTTGGAACAACAGGTACAACAGCGGGTCGGGCAACTCCAAGAAAAGCAAACTGAATTATTGGCCGCTTACAATGACGTGCAAACGGCCAACGCCACTCTGGTGCAAACCCAGGCGCAAATGCTGCAGCAAGAAAAATTGGCGTCGCTGGGCACACTCACGGCCGGCATCGCGCATGAAATCAATAACCCCTCCAACTTTGCCCATATTGGCGCATACAACCTGAATAATGATTTAACCGAATTACATGAGTTTTTATGGACCCTGGCGGGGGACGATTCCCAGCCCGAAATCATGCTGGCCCTGCAACATCGCTTTGACAAACTGACCCAGTCGCTGGGCGCGATCCAGGAAGGCACCACCCGGATTCGCGATCTGGTGCGTGATTTACGTACCTTTTCCCGGCTCGATGAAGCAGACTGGAAGGCGGTGGCGGTAGGTGACAATATTCTGGCCACCGTGCATTTGGTACAAACCCAATACACCAATGAAGTCAAAATCATCTGTGATCTGGCGGCCAACCCGGAATTGAGTTGTTGGCCAGCGCAACTGAATCAAGTGTTTATGAATTTGATCGTCAACGCCTGTCAGGCCATTGCCAGCCGCCCGCCCGAGGTGCGCGCCAGCCAGCCGGGGCGTTTGGAGATTCGCAGCCGGATCGACGATAACTTCCTGGTATTGGAATTTGAAGACAATGGCGGCGGTATTCCGGAAACCAATTTGGATCGGGTGTTTGACCCCTTCTTTACCACCAAAACCGTGGGCGATGGCATGGGCATGGGGCTATCGATTGTGCATGGCATCGTGCAAAAGCATGGTGGCACGATCGGGGTGAAATCGGTCTTGCAGGTCGGCACCTGTTTTACCTTGCGCCTGCCGCTCAGCGTAGACAGGGCACCATGATTCGACATGGCTTTTACACGATACTATTTTGTCTGCTGGGCTGGTTCTATTTGAGTGTGCCGGCCTGGGCCACACCGCGTTGGTCGCCATTGGCGAGTACACCATTTCAACATTGGAGCGTGGAACAAGGCTTGCCGCATCCGAATGTGACGGCTTTACTTGAAGATCAATCCGGGTTTATCTGGATCGGCACCCAAGGCGGTCTGGCGCGTTGGGATGGGTATCGCTTTCGCGTGTTTCAATTTCACCCGGATCGGGCCGACAGTTTGCCGGACAGTTTTATTCATAGCCTGCATAGGGATCGTCAAGGTGAGTTATGGGTGGGCACGGGCAACGCCGGTTTGGCGCGCTACGACCCGCTGACGGAGAGTTTTGAGCGGGTTGGTCAAAATGCGGGGACAACATCAGCCACAATCCCGGACACCACGTCGGGCACAATCCCGGGCAGCGTGCTCAGTCTGGCCGATGCGGCGGCTGATTTGAACCAGGATCACCAGCCCCAAGCCAAATTGGCGGGCGGCTTATGGATTGGTGCGCGTGGTGGCTTGACGCATATGAATCTGGCGACCGGAAAAGCCACCTTATTTCAGCCGCAATCCAAAGAGGGAAATGATTTACCCAGCAATATTGTGCGCGCACTGGCGCGTGACAAGCTGGGCCGCTTGTGGTTGGGGACCGATCATGGCTTGTTTTACCGTGACCAGAGCGCAGGCGCGTTCACTGCGCTGGCCTTGCCCTTGGCCAAAGCGGCTGCCTACCGGGTGTTGAGTTTGAGTGTGAGCCGGGACGGTCATCTCTGGGTGGGCACCGATGGGCATGGCACTTACCTGATAGGCCCGGATGCCGGGCCTGATGCCCGCCCCAAGGTACAGGCAAGCATACCGAATATGGACGATGATTTGGTATTTTGCATTCGGGAAATTGATGCCGATCACATCTGGCTCTCTACCCTGGGGCATGGCGTGGTGGTGTTGGATCGCGCCAGCATGCAGACCAAGCGGCTGCGCCATGATGCCAGCCTGGCCACCAGTTTGGCCAATGATTCGGTGTGGGCGCTGCTGCGGGATCGATCCGGTTTAATCTGGGTGGGCAGTAACGAGGGCTTGAGCCGCCATGATCCGAATCAAAACGCCATCTTGACCTTGCTGGGTGCGCCGGGGCGGGCCAATGCGCTGGCTGATATTGATGTGTATAGCGTACTGCCCATGCCGGATGGCAAAATCTGGCTGGGTCTGGCCAACCAGGGCGTGAATATTGTTGATGCCAAGGCCGGGCAATTGCGTTGGCTGGCACCGGATGTGAAGCAGCCTGAACGCGCCTTGCCGCCGCATCCGGTGAATCAAATGCTGGGGCCTGTGGGCGGATGGGTGTATCTGGGCACACAGCGTGGCTTGTATCGGGCCGATAGCCAAGGCCGTCGGGTCGAATTACTCAACCTTGCGCCACGCGTGCGCGATAGTGCAGTGCGGGCGCTGGCTAGCGTATCTGCAAACGCACCTTCCAGCGCATCTTCAACTGTATCTTCAACTGTATCAAGCGGCGGCGCGGCGCAAAGCAGCTTGTGGTTGGGCGGTGCGGATGGTTTATGGCAAGTCGATTTGGCGGGCGATGGCAGCGTGCATGCGCACCGGGTGGCGATGGCGCAAGGCTTGGATCAGCAATTAATCTTAACGCTGGAAGTGGCAGCCGATGGGGTGTTGTGGATAGGCACGCGGGATGCAGGCATCGCGCGTTTTGACCCGAAAAGCGGCAGCTTGCGCCAGTTTTTACCGCAACCGAATCGGCGCGATGGCATGATTTCCGGGGCCGTCACCAGTTTTTTGTTTGACCGGTCTGGCCATTTGTGGGTCGCCACGCTGGGCGGCGGCATCGTGCGTTTGCGCCAGCCCAACGGCGGCGATGATGCGGCGCGCTTTGAGCGCATTGGCATTGCGCAGGGCTTGAATAATCAATTGGTGAATAAATTATTGGAAGACCGGCAAGGCCGGATTTGGGTCAGTACTGACGGCGGGCTGGCCATGATCGACCCTGCCACCTTGAAGGTACACACATTGCAGCGCGCCGATGGTATTTTGTTTCATAATTTTTGGAATGGCGCGGGGGCCAGAACCGAGCAGGGGGAATTATTATTTGGCGGTGCGGGCGGTTTGGTGGTGCTGCGTCCGGACAGTTTGCAGCCATGGCGCTATCAGGCACCGTTGGCGGTGACCCAGTTGCAATTGGGCGGGCAAACGCTGGCGGTGGGGCGTTTTAATGAGCCAGCCGGGCCGGGTGCGCTTGGGACGCGGAAAATTACGGTGCAGCCGCAAGCCAACAGTCTGGCGCTGGAATTTGCCAGTTTGGATTATTCCGCCCCCGAGCGCAATCGCTATGGCTATTGGTTGGAGGGGTACGATGCCAACTGGATTGAAGGTGATGCCACGCGTCGGCTGGCCGCGTACACCAATTTGCCGGTGGGGGATTATCGTTTGCATTTACGCGTTTCCAACCGCAATGGGCAATGGAGCCCGGCGCAGCAAATCATCCCGATTCGGGTATTGGCGGCCTGGCACCAAACGCTGTGGTTTCGGGCGTTGATGTTGGTTTTTGCCGTGGCTTTGGTGTGGGCGCTGGTACAGATGCGCACCAGGGTGCTGCGCAAACGCCAATATGCTTTGGTGACCCAGGTACGCCAGCGCACCAATGAATTGCGGATAAAAAAGCAGGAATTAAAAGCCGCCAACAAAGGGCTGGCGCGCACGGTGGCCAGTTTGCACCAAGCGCAGGCGCAATTGGTGGAACAAGAAAAGCTGGCCGCGCTGGGCGCATTGGTAACGGGCGTGGCGCATGAAATCAACACCCCGTTAGGCACGGCCTTGGTGGCCATGTCTGGCGTGAAAGGCGTGTGGCAACGCTTGCGCCAAGCCTTGGCGTTGGGCAGTTTGAGTAAATCGACGCTGGAAACGAGTATTGATGAAGGCTGTGACTATACCGAATTGGCGCTCAACACCGGTTCCCGCGCGGCGGGTTTAATTACCAGCTTCAAAGAAATTGCCGTGTGTTTTGAGAATGAAGAAACGGTGGATTTGGATTTGAGCCAGTATTTGCAAGAAATGGCCACCCTGGTGCGTGCCACCCTGGAGCCAGCCGGGCATACGCTGACGCTGCAAGTGCCCGAGGGTTTGCATCTGCGGCTGGTGCCGGAAGCGTTGACCGAAACGCTGACCCGGATTTTTGCCAATGTGATGGATCATGCTTTTGTGGCAGGGGGTGCGGGGCAAGTGTGGTTGCGGGCAGAGCAAAAGGGCGATGAGGTGATGATTAGCGTGCGCGATAATGGCGTTGGTATTGCGGCGCAGCATTTGGCCAAGGTGTTTGATCCGTTTTTTACCACGCAGCGTGGCAAGCATATTGGTTTGGGCTTGCATGTGGCATATAACCAGGTGGTGCAGCGTTTGCGGGGGCAGATTAGTATTAGCAGTGAGGTGGGGCAGGGCACGACAGTGACGGTGCGCTTGGGGGTGTTTTGAACCAAACGAGGGACCTATGAACAAGGATAAAGACGACATGCGCGATGAATAT
>CAMBDR010000363.1 GCA_945864765.1 Janthinobacterium lividum
TGTGCGGCATTGGCGTTAAAGGCGGCGTTTTGCAGCAGACCCGACAAACGCACCATACCGGAAACATAGCCCGTCAAGTTTTGCCGCCGTTGTTGTACCGAACCATTTTCACTGCCTTTAAAGACTGCGGCGGAGAGCATGAAGGCCGATCCCGGATTGGCCGAATTGCCAGGATTGCCAGGATTGCCAGGATTAGCAGCGACGCCATCCACCTGAAAAGCCTCAGACGCCACCACCGCACCCGAATCACGCGCACGGGTTTTGGATTGCATGACCAGGGCATCGGTGGCGGTATCGACACCAAGGCGGCGCGCCTGTTCCGGCCAGGCAAACAGGACTGGCACATAGTCGGGCCGGGCCGCAACGCCAACCCACTTCTGGCCGATTCGCTCAACGACCCGATAACCCGCCAGCCCTTGCGCTTGTGCCTCGCGTTCAAATGTGGATAGCGCTGCCGATGGCACCACGGGTTGCCACTCGATAAAGGCCAGATCAGGTACTTGCGCCATCACGTTACGCGCATAGGGATTAAATTCATCACGCTGCACCAGATGTTGCGCCTCCAGCATCAGGCCGGCACCGCGTATGGCCCCGATTGTACGGGCGAGATTCAGATCGAGTTGATCGACCACGGACTGGCCCATTGCACGCAATTGTTCCTGTTGCTGGGCGCTTTCACTGGTTTGGATTGCCTGGTACAGATACCACGAACCACCCAGGCCGATCAGCAAGGTAACAGCCAGAAAAATGCCATCAAAAAGCCGCCTCAGCCTGAGGGTAATCGTAAAACCGGATGACGTGTTATGCGGCTTTGACATGGGAGCTTAACCTTGGCCTTGACCCTGATAATAAGATGGAACAGGGCTATTTTTGCAGCCCCAGCATGGTAATAATACGTTCATACAAAGTAAATTGATCCTGCAAAAACTGGGTGGGATCTTTTATTGCCAGCAACGCCGGTTGCCCACCCAGGCGTTCTGTTTCTTTAATCCAGGCCGGGTCTTTGGCCAGATCGCTTAACCCATCCTTCCAGCGTGCAACCACCTCCTTGGGCAAGCCCGGTGGCCCCATCACTGCTGTCCATGCCATCATCTTGCCCATATCGCGCAAGCCCACTTCGGTGGCATTATGCAATTGCGGCAATTCCGGCAAGCGTCCGGCGGCGGTGGTAAACAGGCCGCGCATGGCACCCGATTTAATTTGTGGCAATAATCCTGCCGCGACACCACAAAAAAATTGCACTTTACCATCCATCACGGCCTGGTTGATCTCAGGATTGCCAGGAAAATGCAGCGCCAGCGCCGCATCTGCCTTCAAGCCCGATAAAGACAGCAAATACTGCACCGCCAAATTGTTGGCCGCACCCGCTCCGGCGGCACCATATTTAATCACGCCCGGCTGTTTGCGGATCGCGGCCATCAATTCGCGTATATTTTTATACGGCGAGTCGCTCTTCACGGCGCAAATCATGGGGTCCAGTTCCAAAATACCCAACACCGTAAAATCATTCCAGCGATACGGTGTTTTCAGGTCGAGCGCGGGCAAAATCACGTTCGGCCCGGGTCGCCCGATCAATAAGGTATAGCCATCGGCCGGGGCTTTACTGACTGCCGCAGCGGCAAGGCTGCCGGACGCACCAACCCGGTTCTCAAGCACAATGGTTTGATTATTCAAATACTTTTGTGCATGCCGACTCAGGTTTTTGGCAAAAAGATCGGCATCACCGCCCACGCCGAATGGCACTAACATCGTCATTGGGCGTTCCGGATAATGCTCAGTGCCCAATACCGCAGACGAAAGGAACAGGCCGATGGTAAAGAGTGCGATTCTTTTTTTCATATATTTTCCTGGCGTGTCATTTTTTAGGACATTCCCTATGATAGTGTAAAAATCGCCGACAAAAGCGTATTTTACGAAAATTTGTTTCTTTAAACCAATGCTTCCAAGGCCTCCTGCTGTCCCATCCATTGTTCTTCCAACTGGCCCAGTTCCTTGCCCAGATAGGCCTGATCGGCCAGCAGAGCGCTTAATTTAGGCTTGTTGGCGGCATCATAAATCGCCTGGTCTTGCATTTGCAATTCATTCGATTGCTTTTTCTCCTGCAATTTGGCGATTTGCTCTTCCAGCCGTTTAATGCGGTTTTCTATCGGCTTGCGCAACCCGGCCAGGCGTTGCCGCTCGCCCGCTTCCTGTTTTTTTTGATCACGCCGATCCACGGCTGGCGCAGGTGCTTCCTTGGCTTCTTTGGTCATTTTGGCGGCAATGAGTGCTTTGGCGGCATCATTGGCGGCGCGCGCCTTGGCTTCAAGCGCCGCTGCTTTGGCGTCGGCTTTGGCATCAAGCTGGGCTTGCTTGGCGGCGCTGACCGGTTTGGCCAGCTTGGTTTGGAATAACCAGTCTTTATAGTCATCCAAATCGCCGTCAAATAGCTCCATCTTGCCATCGGCCACGATGATGAATTGGTCGGTGGTGGCGCGTAGCAAATGGCGGTCATGCGAGACCAGCACCAGCGTGCCTTCAAACTGCGCCAGCGCATCGGTTAAGGCTTCGCGGGTTTGCAAATCCAGATGGTTGGTCGGTTCATCCAGCAGCAACAAATTGGGCCGCTGCCAAACGATCAGGGCCAAGGCCAGACGCGCTTTTTCACCGCCGGAAAATGGTTCAATCGAACTGGTGGCCATATTGCCGGGGAAATTAAAACTACCCAGAAAATTGCGCAATTCTTGCTCGCGCACATTGGGCGCAATGCGCGCCAAATGCCAGAGCGGCGATTCGTCATGGCGCAGCATTTCCACCTGGTGCTGGGCAAAATAACCCACGCTCAAACCCTTGCCCACTACCGCTTCGCCCGCCAGCGGGGCCAGTTCTTGCGCAATGGTTTTAATGAAGGTGGATTTACCCGCGCCATTTACGCCCAAGAGGCCAATGCGTTGCCCCGCTTGCAAAGTAAAATTAATGCGCGAGATAATGGTTTTGTTTTTGCCATCCACGCAATAGCCGGCATCCACCGCATCCAATACCAATAAAGGATTGGGCGAAGCGGCGGGTTCGCGAAATTCAAACGAAAACTCGGCTGCCGCGCGCAAGGGAGCCAGCTCTTCCATTTTGGCCAGCATTTTCATGCGGCTTTGCGCTTGCCGCGCCTTGGTGGCCTGAGCTTTAAAGCGGTTGATATACGATTCCAGATGGGCTCGTTGCAGCTTTTGCTTTTCGATTGCTGAAGCGGCCAAAATCATTTGCGCGGCACGCTGGCGCTCGAAGGCGGAATAATTGCCGCCGTAACGCTTGAGTTTACGCTCGTCGATTTGCACAATCACATTGCACACGCCATCCAAAAAATCGCGATCATGCGAAATAATGATCAGGGTGCCCGCATAGCGCTTGAGCCAATCTTCCAGCCAGATAATCGCATCCAAATCCAGATGGTTGGTCGGTTCATCCAGCAGCAGCAAGTCAGACGGGCAAATCAGTGCTTGCGCCAGATTCAGGCGCATACGCCAACCACCGGAAAAACTGGCCACCGGTTGTTGCATTTGTTCCAGCTTGAAGCCCAGCCCCAGCAATAACTGCTCAGCGCGGGAATTGGCGGTGTAGGCGTCGGCGTCAGCCAGCGCGCTATGGATTTCGCCCAGCAGCAAACCGTTTTCGTGGTCGTTGGTTTCCACGTCGATTAGTTGCGCTTCCAGTTGGCGCAGGTGGGCGTCACCGTCGAGCGCATAATCGAGCGCGGTGCGGTCGAGCGGCGGCGTTTCTTGCGCCACATAGGCGATGCGCCATTTGGGCGGGAAATCGATCTCGCCGCCGTCGGCATGGAGTTGCCCGCGCAACATGGCAAACAGGCTGGTTTTACCCGCGCCATTGGCCCCGATTAAACCAATTTTGTCGCCAGGATTGAGGCTGACATCGGCTTTGTCCAGCAGCGGCTTTAAACCGCGCATCAAACTTACTTGTTGGAAACGAATCATTGACAGCTTAATTTTTCAGGTAATGAGTTGGTAGGGTGGGCACGCTTTTGTGCCCACGCGAAATGTGTTATATACCCGCCCTACGTTGCATTTGGGTAGCTACGCGCATAAGCTTGCAATTGTTCGGCGGTGATCAAAAATACCATATCATCGCCAGCGCTGGTGGTGAGCCAGGTCAGTTCCAATTCGCTAAAAGCCGCTTCGGCAAAATCACGCTCATGGCCAATTTCCACAATTAATACGCCATCCGGCTCCAAATGCTCGGCTGCACCCGCGATAATCCGGCGCACGACATCCATCCCATCCATGCCACCAGCCAGCGCCATGCTGGGCTCTTGCAAAAATTCTTCCGGCAAGTTTTCCATGGACTGGCTATTCACATACGGTGGATTGGACAGAATGATATCGTATTTCTTGCCCACTGGAATATTGGCAAACACATCCGATTCGATCAAGGTAATGCGGTGACTGAGTTCATAATCCTTCACATTGCGCTCGGCCACGGCTAAGGCGTCACTGGATAAATCGCTGGCATCGAGCGCCGCCTGTGGAAAGGCATCGGCCAACATAATGGCCAGACAAGCCGAGCCGGTACATAATTCCAGGATGTTTTCAACCTGATCCGGGTCAACCCAGGGTTGGAAAAACGTCGGGATCAGTTCCGCCAAAAACGAACGCGGCACGATCACGCGCGGATCGACGTAAAAGCGATAATTGGCCAACCATGCTTCATTGGTTAAATAGGCGGCAGGAATGCGCTCGGTGACACGGCGATCAATCACATTCACGCAACGCTCAATTTCGGCGGGCAACAAGCGCGCATCGAGAAACGGGTCGAGTTTGTCAAGCGGCAAATGCAAGGTGTGCAGTAATAAATACGCTGCTTCATCGAGGGCATCGGGCGAGCCATGGCCAAAACACAGTTGGGCCTGATTAAAACGCGATACCCCATAGCGCAAACAATCACGCAAGGTGAGAAAGGGCAGGGGGTGCGGGTGGGGATTATTAACTGGCATGATAGCCTCCTGGTTACGCTGCAGGCAGCAATAAGTTTTCCAGCGTGCGCCGATAGATATTTTTCAAAGGATCAAGAAAACGGATTTCGACGTGTTCATCAATCTTATGAATACTGCCATTGGGTGGGCCAAATTCTATCACTTGTGGGCAAATCTGGGCAATAAAGCGCCCATCCGAAGTGCCACCCGTGGTCGAGAGTTCGGTGGTCAGCCCGGTTTCACTTAAAATTGCGCTGGCTATGGCGTCGCTAAGCGTGCCGCGTGGGGTCAGGAAGGGTTGGCCGTGCAAAGTCCAGGCCAAATCATAATCAACTTGATGTTTATCCAAAATCGCATGCACCCGTTGGCGCAAACTCTCGGGCGTGCTGGCGGTGGAAAAGCGGAAATTAAAATCGATCACCATTTCACCCGGAATCACGTTCGAGGCACCCGTGCCGCTATG
>CAMBDR010000364.1 GCA_945864765.1 Janthinobacterium lividum
AATACCTGTCATTGCGCTGGGACTTCAAAACCAATACCGCGTTAAAGCTTCAATATGATATTTCCAAGGACAAATCGAATTACCCGTATCCATTCTTTGGCGACTCGAAACTGCTGTCGGTATCCTTGCAGGGCGTGTTTTAGGCACGCCAAATCGCACGCCAAATCACGCCAAATCGCACGCCAAACCCGGCCATCCACCTGGTCAAGAGTTTTACTTGCCCGGTGGAATTTTCTATGGCATAATGCGTCGAAATGCTTAAACGCATCGACTTCTAAACCACGTAAGCTTATTGCCACCTTATTTGCGGGACAAACCATCATGCTTCAAACCTTCAAAAATAAATCTCGCACCCTGCTGGTAGTCGGCGCGTTTACGGTGGCAACTTGTCTGGTTAAAATTGCCAGCGCCGACAATGCGAATGGCAATGCCAATCCGGTTGCATCCGCCGTGCTGGCATCGGGCGCGCAGTTGGAAGTGGATCCCAGCCACTACACCAGCCAAAACATGGATTGGATCGACCCAACGCGTAACCGGGAAGTGCCGGTGCGCTTATACCTGCCCACGGGTGAGCATGCCTCCGGCAAAATTCCTTTGATCATTTTCTCGCATGGGATTGGCGGCTCGCGCAATGGTTACAGCTATCTCGGGCGCTTTTTTGCCGCCAATGGTTATGCCAGCTTGCACGTGCAACATGTGGGTAGTGATCGCAAAGTCTGGTTTGGCAATCCGTTTGGGCTGGGGTCGCGCCTGTCGAATGCGGCGCGGGATAGCGAAGCCATCGACCGGGCGCATGATGTGAGTTTCGCGCTGGATCAATTGTTGAACGGTGAGTTTGGCGCACACATCAATGCCGGGCGCATCATCGCGGCGGGCCATTCGTATGGTGCCAATACCACCATGTTGATTGCCGGTGCGGCCGCCGAATCGGACGGAAAAATCGTTTCGCTACGCGATGCACGCATTAAAGCCGCGATTTTGATTTCCGCGCCGCCGTTTTATGGTGCCAAGGATACGCAAAAGATTTTGGCCCCACTTACCATCCCCAGCTTGCATATTACCGCCACTGGCGATGAGATTGCCATCCCCGGCTATCGATCAGGTCTGTCTGACCGCATCGATTTATATCGCGCTACGGGTGGGCAGGCGACCAAGCCCCAAAAAGCCTTGGTGGTTTTTAAAGATGGCTCGCACAGTATATTCACAGATCGCCGGGGTACGGGTGGCGTAACGCTCAACCCCTTGGTGAAAGCGGCCACCCGCAGCCTGGTATTGGCGTTTCTGGATGATTTGCAAAATGAGCGTGCGCACGCGATGCAGCGCTGGCAGCAAGACAATCAAACCTTATTGTCCAGTTACGAGCAAGCCTCAACCCAGTAAGCGCGGCTAAAGGGTGGCGTAAATCAATTTCAAGCCAAAACCACCCATCAGCACACCTGACACTTTATTAAACGGCGCGCGGTAGTGGTTGTAGCCTGCTTGAATGCTCGGGTGAGAAAATGCCAGTGCCAGAAACAAGTGCCACACCACCGCATTCAGATAAACCAGCGCCACCGCACTGGCCAGCATCAGCGTGCCGGGGGTGGGCGGCAATGCCGTACCAAATACGCTGCAAAAGAACAAGGCGGTTTTGGGATTGAGCAAATTACTCAAAAAACCCAAACGAAATGCCGCCCATTTGGCCAGATTGAGTTGCGGCGCGGCGGCATCGGCGGCTTGGGCGCGCCAAAGTTTCAGGCCGAGATAACCCAGATAAATGCCCCCGGCGATTTGAAACCCTTTGCGCAGGGTGGGATGGGTGCTGAAGATCAAACCGATACCGAGGATGGCCAAAGTTGCCCAGGTGAGGGTGACCGTAGTGACACCCAAAGCGGCAGCGCAGGCGGTAGAACGCTGCCCACTGGCCGCCAATTGCCCGATCAAGACAAAATTGGCACCGGGCGTCATCAATACCGCCCAATGCAGGAAAAAAATGGTGAGTAATACGCTCAACATGGGTGTCATCCTGGGAAAAACAAAGAGAAAGCAAATAGAAGGCAAACAGAAGGCAAACAGGCCGCTTCGGGTGGTATCGCCGAAGCGGCCTGTGATCAGTTGGTTGATCCGGGAATTGTAATCGAAGCCGGATATTTGCACCAGAGTTTTAGCGCTGCGTGATTAATCTTGAACTGCCTCTGGTGATTGCTGCGCCATTGTTGCCCCTATTGCTGCCATTATTGCTGGCAACCGTCCCGATGGTGCTGGTTTTGCGAAAAGCCTGATACATCTCCTGCGTGCTCGCGCTATCGCAATACGTGCCCACGGTCTGACAGACCACGGCAAACAATCCTGCCACATGAGGCGCGGACAATGAGGTGCCGGAATCGACCCCGATTCCACCTTCCTTGGTGAGCACCGCAACCTGATAGCCCGGTACAAACATCGACACATTGCTACCCGTTTTGGAAAAAGACGCTTTGGTATTCGGGCCGAAACTCAGGCCTCGATTATCCGTGGCACCCACCACAAACACATCCGACTGGCGGGTTGGCGTGTAATTGGCGGTATTGCAGTTATCATTGCCAGCGGCTACCGTGATGATTTTGCCGCTGTCGGCCGCTTTTTTGATGGCATTTTCCAGGCCAATATGGGTCATGCCGCCCACCGGGCAATTGTTCAATCCCACATCCAAACCAAAGCTCAGGTTGATGATGGTGCCACGCGGCGCATTGACGGCCAGCCAATCAAAGGCAGCGATCAGAATATCGCTGGAAGTGCTATTGCTGCAGCCAACCGTGGTTTTCACAATTTTCAAGGCCGCCCCTTTGGCGCTGCCTTTGGTGCGCCCGCCGGCGACGCTGGCCACTGCCGTACCGTGGCCTATGCACACATCACTTTCTCCCCATTCCCCGGCAGCAGGAACCCAGCCGCGCACTGGCCCGCGTTGGGGGGCAGGATCGTCGGCTGGAGTTTATTGATTATCGGCTGCAGTGGGATGGGCAAATCAACCGCAGTGATCTGACGGATTTTTTTGGCATCTCGATACCGCAGGCTTCGCTGGCATGTGCGCGCGTATTGCCACTTGCGGCAGAAATTTCTGGATTTTGTGATCGGGCGGATTTTAAGCATCGAAGGCAGCGAACAGGTGGACGGCAATCCGCCCTGCAATGCGCAAGAGGATGCCGAATGGCACAATATGGTGCGCCTGATTTTGGCCCCGCACCCGGAGCTGAGTGCGGCGCATCGCAACGTGATTGAGCTGGATTACGGTATGAGCCATGGCGTGGTGGAACTGGAATGCCGGCAGGCGCTCTTGTTTTATGTGTTAAAGCACTTTGGTTTGAATTCGGGCGCAGATACCCGGCCCGAGGCGCAGCAAATCATACTCAGTAATCAAAGTGAAATTGCGCAATATCTGCCGCACGAGGGTAGCAGATAAGTACACCTTGCAATCAAATTTACATTAGCCGATTGTCTTCGGATCGCCGCCCAGTCATTCCCGCGCAGGCGGGAATCCAGTTCTGTGCGAATTGTTGGCGGTAATACTCCGAGCTACCACTGGATTCCCGCCTGCGCGGGAATGACGGTGCAACCGATAGCTGTAAAATTGATTGCAATGCCGCACTTATCAACTTGCCGAAGGTTTTTTGATTTCAATATAATACAAGGCCCAAGGGCAGCGTTGAAAGCGTTGATTGACGGGGTGACTTGCCATATCGGGGAAGCGATCTGCATCATACACGGCCCAAAGTGGGCCAAGTCCACCGAGCGGAATAGCGTGCCCATCCAGATGGGTGGCAACCATAAAGCGATACTTGCGCACATCAGCCAGCGATATCTCGACCGAATAACCATCCACGGCGGTTAAACGCAAGAGCATGGCATCATCAAGTTGAACTGCTGCGGCCTTGAGCACATCGAGCAATAAGGGGCCGGCCAGCTTATGCGGTTTGTTGTCATATTCCAGCGTCGGCTGGATAGTGACTTTGGGCAAAGCTGCGAGTGCCGCGAAATCAAACGTCATTGCCTTATCAAATTGAATTTTGAACTTAAACATCATTTGATCCAACGCCGGATCAAGCGCAGCCCGATTGCTGCGCCCAATCGCGCCACTGAGGGTCAACAAGGTCGGGCCCTGGGCCGGGCAATGGGGCTTGGCGGCAAAAGCGGGCAGCGCCAACGCGCTGAGTACGGTACTCGAAATGAATTGACGTTTTTTCATGGCAAGCGATACCTGTTTAAGGGTGTAATGTGGTTGGATTGGCAGTATAGCATTTTATCCCGGCAGCCCAAGTGTGGGCCACCTGATTTGCGTGCTACCGCTTCACCCCCGTCACCGTAATTTCTACCCGCCGATTCGGTTGCAAGCATGCGATCAATTTCGCGTGCGGGGTCACTCCCGTGCAGGGCACCAATTGGTCGGCCTTGCCTTTGACATTGCTGACGATTTCACCTTTAAAGCCCCGGCTTTGCAAATACGCTTTCACCGTGGCCGCGCGTCGGTTGGACAAAGCCTGGTTATAGGGCACATTGCCCAGTCGATCGGTAAAACCGGTCAGGCTGATGCGCTCGATGCTGGCATACACTTTATCCAGTTTTGCCATCATGTCGTCGATTTTGGCGCGCCCTTCCGGTAACAGGTCTGGCAGGCTCGATTTGTCGAACTTGAACAGCGCATCAGCCGAGAGCGTCAGCTTCTCGGTCACAGCTGGCTTTGGTGGCGGTGGGCAGGCGGCGGGCTGGCATGCGGGGATGGGTGCGGACGCAGGTGCAGGCGCGGGCACGGGCGGGTTGCAGTTGGCTGCAGCCGTCGTTGCCTGCTGCACCCGGTCTTCGGCGATTTGCACATACGGGTTGGCATGTCGCCAGCCTTGCTGTTTGTATTCATTACCGGCATGCACCAACTCCACTTCACCGCAGGCCACGGCTTGGGCGGCGCAGGCAAAACCCGGTAGCGGTTTGATGGCGGCAAAGCGCGCCCATAAATCTTCACGCAATTTTTCTGCCTCATTCACCAGCGGCGTTTGCTCGCCAGGGTTAGGCGTGCTGCCCGCCTCCAGCGCCTGCACGATCAGCGCGCTTTGCTGAAGTGCCTGCTGCGGGAAGTTGGAGCGGTCATTGCGGGTATATTCGTGCAGCGATACATCCAGCCAGCACTGCGCTTTGGCCAGATAATAATCGGCCACCCGCACGCCTTTGTCATTGAGCGCTTTGATGCGGCCTTGCCAGGCCGTATAGGCGGCGTAATCCGCGACGATGGCTTGGTCGCTGCTGCGCTGGGCTGGCGCGTTCAGGTCGGCAGCCTGGGCGCTGCCAAGGATAGCAAACAAGACGGCGCTCAGACAAATTAAAGGCGGGTTGCGGTAGTTCATAACAATTCTCACAATGTCACAATGTTGATTTTTTTCTGCGCCATGGGTTGACGCAGCACTTTTT
>CAMBDR010000365.1 GCA_945864765.1 Janthinobacterium lividum
GGTCCAAAGCGACCAGACACTTTAACGGTGAGGCGATTTTTGTCACTGATGGCGGCTGCGGTAGTGCCTGCGAAGCCATCGCGATTGCAGCAAAAGGGCGATTTAAACTTTTGGGTATGCCCACTGCCGGTTTTGCCACGGCAAACGAATCCATCCCAATCAACGACACCTTCAGTTTGGCCTTGACTGCTGGCTACATGGTTGACATGAAAGGCAAGATCTATTCAAAGGTCGAACCGGATATTGCCTTGGACGAAGCAGCAACCCAGAAACTGCTTACCGATGGCAAATATTAATATGCAGCAGCCCAATGACGCCATCATCATCGCCACCCTGACGACAATACACCAGCGTTTGGCAGCGCAAAATAACCTGACTTGCTCGGCAAATAGTGGATACGGCTTGCTCGCATTGGTGGCCGATGCACTATTTCAGATGACTGGCGCAAGCCACTGGCAAAGTACCGCACGCTGCCATTTGGCCGGCGGCGTTGAGTTGCTGGCAAGCGAACCATTATCAACCTCGTTTTATCGCAGTGCGCCCGGATTTGGTTGGGTGGTTGGGCAACTCTGGCGCGGTCTTGACTACCACGAAGGCAATGACGTGGTCGAAACCATTGCCAGCACCTACAACCAGGTGCTGGAGCAAAAACAAGGCACCAAGTTTGACTTGATTGACGGTTTGGCAGGTTTGAGCATTCTCGCGCGCGTAGCGCCAAAGCCGTTATTTTGCGCCATGATGGATAATATTTGGCTACTCTTACAACAAACCGCGACCACCACAGCCGGCTTCGCCTGGATCAAACCGGGGATCGATGACGTGGGCGCAGACCTGGGGCTGGCCCATGGTTCACCCGGCGTCATGGCAGCATTGGCAGCGGCGCTGACACATGGTTGGGATAATTCTTACGCAGCGCAAGCGGCGATACGCGGTGGGCACTGGCTGCGCAAATACCTGAGCATGGTCGATGATCAACTGGGCTTGCCCTACAATGCTGGCGCATCCAGCCCTGCGCGTTTGGGCTGGTGCTACGGCTTACCGTCATCGGCAATCTGCTTTGCCTGGCTTGCCGCATTGGAACCTGAATTTCAAGCCGATGTCATCGCCTGTGGCCATGCCACCGAAACACTGCGCGGTAGTTCATTGCATGGGATAAACGATGCATGCATTTGCCATGGCGAAGCAAGTTGGGCTTATATTGGGCCACGGTTAATCGAATCACTGGGCGACGCACTGCCAAAGGGCTTCACCTACGCCAACGCGCAAGCGGATCAGGTGCGCATTCTGGCATGCGAGCAGGCACGCATGACAGGCGCTATCCCGCACCACTTGCCTAACCGCGTTGTCACCTTTGACACCATATTAGAAGGCGCAGCTGGTGTTTGGCTCGCCTTGGCAGGCTTGCAGAATCCCCGTTGCAGAGCATGGGAAGCGATGATGCTGCTCGACTTCCCCAATAGTTAACCAGCACCAAGGAATACGAAGAATAATGGCGATCAAGTCCGAATATAAGGTAATGGATTGGGCATTGTTACGCGTGCCCGCTTTCAGCATCTCGCATTATCTGCAAATGTTGGCAGAACCAGACAAAACCAAAGAATATTTATGCCAATTTTTCGCCACCCCGTTTGCACGCGATGCCTTGGCGTATATGGCCCCCGACTATTGGCGGCGGGTCAGCGCGAAACTGGATAGTAATACCATCGATTCCAACGACGTTGCCACACTATTACGCTATGCAAATCGTTTGTGTTTTCGCGCAACGCCCTTTGGCATGAGTGCGACCGTTTCCGCCCTGCGTATGCAGCCTGGCAACTTACCTGTGATACAAGAACGAGCTGCAATACGCCTTGAAATTGAACTCGATGAGCTTGCCACCATGGCATTGCTCCAAAATGAGGAAGCCCAAACGCTGCCGAACGAAGGCGATTGGGTCGCCAACGATACCATTTACCCGTCGGCTGGCCTGTTACGATTTGTCAAACTCAACAGCAACACCACCGACAATTCTACCAACAGTGCAATATTATCGTCGGTTGAAATCAACCCTTACCTTTTGTGTGCGCTCGAATTTGCCGCGGTGCCACGCAGCAGCAAGCAAATCGCCGAGCATATCATGGCCACTTTCGCGCACGATGAGCTTACCAGCGCCGAGGTTGAAGGTTTTATCACGCAACTAATAGCCCAACAACTACTGACAAGCGACCACCTATATTGCCTGACGGACAACCAAACGGCAAATACTGCAATTAACATGAAACACCCTGGGAAATTAGCCGCCATCCGCCAAATATCAAAAAAAATGGCCGATGACTGTGACGACATTCCCGCCAATATCACTGCCATTAAATCGATCCTGGGGCCTTGCGCAGCAAAACTGCCAGCGGTCGGGATTTTACGCATCAACGCATGGCGGGATTTACCCAATGAAGCAGGTATCCCTCCTGCCACACTACGAAATATTGAAGCCATCGTCCGCACAGTTGCCGCAATGACGCGGCCACGCCTGGACGTGTTTGAGACAATGCTAGCCAAGTGGGATGCACGCTACGGTGATGCAGACCTACCCTTGATGTTGGTCGTGGATGAGGCCAACGGCGTTTATGCGGACACTTCGCGTAATGGCACTACCATTATTAGTGATCTGCCAATGCGCCTGCACGCGTCAAAGCCAAAACTCAGCCTACTGCGCGAAGTACTGGCTAACAACTACCACCCGGAAACCAATGAAATAACCCTGTCACAAAGTGAAATACAACAATTTCTCGCCAAGTCAGCAGAATCAGTCCCCGCCAGTGTCACGGGGTGGTTTCGCTTCCTGCAATCTGATGATCAATCACAAATATTGATTGCAATGACTGGCTTTGGCGCATGGCCTGCTGGCCGCTTGGTCGGGAGATTTTGTCATGGTGAGCCACGCTTGCATCAAATGTTATTGCAAACGGCCAAAGAAAGCGAATCCGATTCAACCATCGTCGCCGAGTTGACTTACCACCCACGTGGGCGAATAGCAAACGTCTGCCGGCGTCCGGTTTTGTCCAATTATGAATTAAACATCCGAACTGGCTCAGCCCCAGGCACCGCCAAACTCGCACTAACTGATTTGCTGGTATGCCGGGTTGGTGACAAACTCAGGTTGCGTTCAATCAGTATGGCAAAATGGGTGGATTTGCGCATGAGTGCTGCCCACAACCATGAACTTCGTTCGAATCTGAAACTATATCGGTTTCTTGTCGATCTGGTTGGGCAGGATAATCCCTCGCTGGGCGAGATTTTCCCGCGTAGCTATCTACCAGATTTAGTTTGCGCGCCAAGAATCCAGTTGGGCCAAGTCATCGTCTCCCCCGCGTCATGGCGGCTAACAACGCCGATTCTTGGCGCATTCCGGGCAGCCACCAGCGATTGTGATCTGATAGAAACGGCCAATCAATTGAGAATGCGTTTCAAGCTGCCAGAATATGTCATTCATGCCGATGGCGACAACGAACTGCTACTCCATTTAGCCAATCCAATCTGTTTGCGTGAATTACAAACGATTGCAAAACGTCGCTCCGAATTCATTCTGACCGAATATGCAGCACCTGGTTTTACACCCGCAATGCATGGTTCCGATGGCAAATATAATCATGAATGTTTGATCATTTTCACAAATAAGGCAGCACCAGTCAAGACAAATTTGGCTCATCGCGCAGCGATTATGCCCCGTGCGCCGGGGCACCATGCCCAAACCTATGGCCCCGGCAGTCAATGGATTTATTTTACGATCGCCGTACAACCCGTTTTCCAGGATGCGGTATTAATGCGTGCCTGGGCAGGGCTGATCACCCCACTACGGGTTGCAGGCGATATCACATCCGCATTTTTTGTCCGTTACAACGATCAACAAGGCCCACACTTGCGACTGCGCCTTTGTGCCAGGACGGACCAACAACAAGGATCAGTATTGCTGGCATGCCAACATTGGTTAGCCAGAGAAGACATATATGGTGAATGCATTGATGCCCGGTTCCAAACCTATGCACCGGAATGGAACCGTTACGGTGGCGTCGCTGCAATGCCATATGTACATGAATTATTTAACGCCAGTACCGATATGGTTATTAGTTTGTTGACGCTACCCATTACCGTGAGCCGTGCCGCACTATGGACAGTTGACCAAATACTGACATTAACAGGTATGACAACACTGGAACACAAGCGTGCTTTTGCACGCAGACACGCAAGCGGATTTAACAAAGAATATGGTTTCACAGCCCCTGGCCGCAGCCAAGCTGCAGATGTTGCGCGAGAAAATGGCGATCTTCATAGCTACAATAGTCAAATTTTGTCGGTTGTAGCAGTTGCTAATGCAATTGAGGAATTCAGCCGTGCAGCCACAAATTTGATTAAATTGGCAGAAACGGCCAAACTCTGCAAGCCACTGGAAGAAATACTAAGCAGCGTAATACACATGCACTTAAATCGCTTCTTTTCGGAAGATCCCCGTGCGCAGGAAGCCGTTTTTTGGGATGTCGCTCGTCGGGTATATGAACGAGAAATTGGCAGACAGCAATCCTCGTCCAAATAGGGCCAAGGCTAATACAGCGTTCGCACACTGAGTGATCGACTGGCGGACGCACATGCAAGCGTGGTGCCATTTGCAAATAGCAGTCCAACGAATCCTGGTTTATTTAACAAGGTGCGGTACGAGATAGCGTTATTACTCACAGATAACCTTTGGTTCAGTAAAAGATTGAAAAATGGCTGCCTCGCTCCATTCATGAAGCAAATGCATGGCTGCCTGGGCTTGAATTTGATCAGCCGGGGAATCAAACTCCTGGGCTTCGATAAGCAGCGTACCCTTGTTACGCCGTGGTGAAACCCGGCCCACAATTTGGTTCCCGACCAGAATGGGGACAAAATAGTGGCCAAAAGTTCGCTTCGCGGCAGGTTTGTAGGCCTCAAACGACCAGGCTTTGCCGAACAGGCGCAACAGTCGCGGTCTGTACCACACCAGGGAGTCAAATGGCGAAAGTGGCACCACGCGCCGCAATGGGATGTTGACCAACGCAGTTGCGCGCGCCGATACCTAGGCGGGGTCGGGCCAACTCTCGACGGTTGCAGGGGTAAATTCACGTTCGTGTAGCAACTTGATGACGGTTTCTTTGCGCAGGCGGAAGTAGTCTGCGATATCGTCCGCCGTTGCGACGCCAAGCGCATCGAGCGCCTGCCCGACCAGATGCGCGAGGCAATCGGCATCGCTCGGCTCGGCATCCTGTAATGCGCGTGGCACGACTTTTGCCGCAAGCGCGTATTCGCGGTAGCTACCGTTGCGGCTGGTCGAAATTGCCTCTCCAGTCCAGAGCAACCAATCAGCGGCAATACGCAATGGCGACACCCGTTGCCAACCCGTGCCAGTACCACCAGAAA
>CAMBDR010000366.1 GCA_945864765.1 Janthinobacterium lividum
GTAATAGTCGTACACCGCCGTGCCTTCGCGCAAAAATTCCGGGTTGTTGCACACGCCAAAATCGATGCCGGCCTGTTTGCCGGAGGCCGCTTCCAAGGTGGGAATGACCAGATTGCGCATGGAACCGGGTAGCATGGTGGAACGTGCCACCACCACGTGAAAGCCGGCTTTTTGCTTGATGGCCGCACCAATTTGCTCGCACACTTTGCGCACATGGCTTAAATCCAGGTTGCCATTCAATTGCGATGGGGTGCCCACGCAAATGAGGGAAATATCGCTTTGCGCCACCGCCTCGCTGACATCTTGCGTGGCGCGCAGCAAGCCGTTTTTGACTGCCGTGGCAATCATTTCGCCGATGTCTTTTTCAATGATCGGGGTCAAGCCTTGATTGATCAAGGCCACCTTGGTCGCATTCGGATCGACCCCAATCACGCCATGCCCATCTTGCGCCAAACACCCGGCGGACACTGCGCCCACATAGCCCATGCCAAAAATACTGATTTTCATTGTAACCTCTTCGTTTGATTATTCATAATTGCTGCATCAGTGGTTTTTATAAAATGGTTTTTATAAAATGGTTTTTTATAAGATGGTGAAGCGAATTTGCCGCGTGACGCTGGTACTGACGTTTTCCCGCCAAACCAGGGTGGTGGTGGGGAGTTTCATATCAAAACAGGGTGAATCCCAACCCAAAGGCGGTGCTTCCTGGCCCCGGATAAACTGCGCTTCACCCTCAAACGCTGGCAGAGCAATTTCTATGCGCAGCGCACCGCAACGCACCAGAACGGTTTGCCGCGAGATCATCTCCAAGCTGCATTGTGGCGCAAAATGCCAATGCCATTCAAACAGATGCGGCGCATGACATTGTAAGCTGTCTTCCACCAAAATCTCACGCAGTTTTTTGTGGTATTCAATTTTACGCCGGTGCAAGACCGGATCAGGCAAATGCATATAGCCGTCGTGGCTGGCAATCCAGGTATCGAGTTCGGGCGCACTGCGCCAAAATTCGCAATTGGCCCGGGCTTTGCGCAACCATAAGAAATTGCCGCCCGGTTCGGATTGGTCCAAACCATCCACCCGCACCGTATTGTGGGCGCTGGTGCCGCGAAAATAATCGCGCCAGGTCTTTTGGGTATGGTAGGAATAGGTGCCCGGATCGATCAGAATCGGGTTGCCCGCCACCGATAAGGTCATGGCGAGGGCATCGGCGTGGCCGTGCGCAGCAATCGATAAAAACCCCAGCGGGCCGCAATCGGCCACGATATGCACTTCCCGGGCAGAGTTAAAGCCATCACCCAAAATATAATAACCGCCGTCAGGGAAAGCTTGCGGCAAGCTGGCCACACCCGTCAACTCGGGTAAATGGGCAAACACATCGCGCGAGGCATCGCCCAGCAGCCAACAACTTTTATCGTCATAATTGCCAGCTTTGGCCTTAAAGTCGGGGCGTTTAAAGATGACGGCCCCGGTTGATAGCAACGAGCGGTAGAGATTCCAGTCGGGAAACTGGCTCCAGTTGACCAGTAAGGCATCGTCGGAATCGCCAATGGCGGGCATATTGCCGTTTTTGTCGATCATGGCGGCGATAAATTCCAGCATTTTTTCCAGCCGGTCAGAAAATTTGGCAGAAAATGGACAACCATTGGCGCGCCCCACCAGCAGGCAAATAAGCATCATGTCGCACACTTCATGCTGGTAGTAAATGGCTTGCTCCAGGTTGACGCCATCCGGGCCGTTTTGAATCAGGGCTTGTTGCTCCAATTCAAACGCGGCCAGATGCTGCCATTGCGCACTTTCACGCCAGCAAGGCCAAGTGACCGCTGCCACATACAAGCCCAGTAATTCGCCAAACAAATGATTATTGGCCGAAGAATGGCGCGACCAATAGCCTGAGATGAAATGGCAATGTTGATAAATATTATCGAGCCAGCGCAACATAAACTGTTTGCCTTCGGCATCGGCAAACAAGCGACTATTTTTGCCGCCCAGCAAATGCCAGGCAAACGACCAATTCACCAGACGAATCGCCAATTCCAGCGAGCTAACCCAATTTGCGCCCAGCGGATAGGGGCATTGGTCAAACCACGAGCTGAGCATGCGCTGCACCGCCGTGGCATAACGGATTTCACCGGTTAAATGGTAGGCTTGCGCCAGGGTGGTGACGGCCAGATGGCGATTCGGTTCCCACAGATATTTGATATCGCCCACCAGGGTTTCATCGCGATAATTGAGTTGCCGCCCAAATTCCAGCGGCGCTTGCACCCCGTTTTTAGGGTCACGATTGAAATTGGGCGGAAAACCCAATTGCGTATGTTCCAGCGCAAAGACATCAAAGTCGCCCGCCAATATGCGTTCGGCCGAGGTGCGGTGGCGCACCACGTCCACGGTGCGCGGCAAGGGGTCGATCCAGGGCAGGCCAAATCGGCTCAGATCCGGTGGGCGCAAGTGGGCCAAACCAAAGCCCCAGCCTTGCAGGCGCGTATGCAAGGCATCCCGCACGCGGTGCAAGACCTCGGCCACATCCATGGCGCGCAAACGATTCCACTTCCAAACAAGCTGCTTCATGAATTAAGGTTCAATGATTGGTTAAAAATAATAAAGATATTCAGGATATCCGGCTTCAACTCAAATGGTTCTCGCTTCGAGGTGCAGTCAAGGGTAGTAATACGGTAAAACAAGTGCCTTGTCCCACCTGGCTTTGGACTTCAATTTGGCCGTTGAGCAGGGACGTGACAATATTATAACTGGTATACAAGCCTAATCCATTGCCACCCCGCCCCATTTTGGTGGTAAAAAAGGGATCAAAGATACGCCCCAGGTGCTGTTCATTGATGCCGGCACCATTATCTTCAAAACGAATTTCCACAAAAGGCTCGCCTCTTGCATTGGACAAACTTGCTGACAAGCTCATCACCCCCGCCGTTTTTTCATCAAACGCATGAAGTAAGGCATTATTGATAAAGTTACTCAAGACTTGACCATAAGGCCCAGGATAACTATCGAGTAAAATATTTGGTTCAATGACACATTCGATACGATGCCCGGCCAGCCGGATTTGATTCATCAGGGTGGTGATGACTTCCTGGCTGGTTTGTTGCAAATCAAAAATACGCCGTTTCGCACTGGCACGATCCAGCGCCACTTGCTTAAAACTGTTAACCAATTGAGACGCATTGGTCAAACCACGCAAGATCACGGTAGAAGCTTCCTTTGCATCGAGAATAAATTCGCGTAACTGATAAAATTGCAGCGCCTGTCCATCCAGGTCTCGCTCCATGACATCGGTTTTTTCTTGCAAGGCACTGGCCATCATCAAACTATTGCCAATCGGCGTATTGATTTCATGAGCCACACCTGCCACCAGCGAACCCAGCGCCACCAATTTTTCCTGTTCCACCAACTGGCCCCGGGTTTGCTGCAATTGCTGGTAGGCACTGGCATTGCCCAGCGCAATCGCGCCATAGGCACACAGGGTGCGAAAGATCAGACATTCGCGTTCGCCATAGGCTTGTCGTTTTAATGACTGGATCGTCATCGCGCCCAGAACCCGCTCACCTATCATCAGGGGGGCATACAAACCGCTGGCACTGACTGCGGTGCCGGGTGCCAATTCGAGCTGATTATCAATGTTCAGCGCAGGGAAATCACAGACAATTTCACAGCGTTCACGCACACAGCGGGCCACCGAACCATGGGGTGATGACAGGGGAAAAGGCGCGATGTCGAGTACCACGTCATTTTCCACACCAAACGCCAGCGACAAATTCTGCCCATTGGCATCGAGTAAAAAAATGGCGAAACCGGATACGTCGAGCAAGCCATGGACGTGTCGATTCAGTGCCTGCAGCACCGCATCGGTATGTAACTGGGCGGTAATTTCTTGCCCGATCGCCCCCAAATGTTCCAGCGTGACGCTGTTTTGATGCAAAACCTGCACCCGCTGCGCTTCGGACAGCGCCAGTTGGCGATGATGTTCGCGCTCACTTTGGGCGCGCTCGGTACGATGCCGCACTTGCATGGCCACCGCACGATTGGTGGCTTGCTGGCTGTGAATTTTTTCGCGCGAGGCAATCGCCTGCAAAGAGATGGCGTAAGCCTGGGTAAAATCACGCTGGGCCGCGTACTGGCGCGCAATCGCGTCCAGTAATTCAACCGGCACGGTGTAGCCCTCTATCGAATGCGATACCGCCAACGCCTGTTCCAAATAATACAAGACCGGATTGATCCTGGCCTGGGCATCCATGCGCTCGTCCAGTTTGGCCAAATCCGGGTCGCATTCATGAATAAAGGCAAACACCCGCCAGATCGAAATCTGACGCGCCGCATCCCGGTGTTGCTGCGCCATGGCCAGCGCACCCCAAGCCGCAGCCAAGGCTTGTTCACATTGGCCCAGGCGCGCCAGCGCATGCGCACGGCCGCGTTGCACGTCTATTTGTAAATCCGGCTGGCGTAGCGCCCTGGCGCGCACATCGAGTTGATCAAAACTTTGCAGGGCATATTCATGGTTGCCCAAATCCAAAGCCAAATCGGCAACGTAAGAAAGGGCCACGGCATAAACGCGCGATTCGGGCAAATGGGCCAAAATTTCCAGGGTCTCCAGCAACAGTTCCTGCGCCGCTTCGAAGCGCCCGAGGCGGCGCAAGGTTTCTGCGGTTTGCATCAGGCTCACGCCAATACTGCTTTGCCAGCCACAGTGACGGGCCTGATCCAAAGCCCGTTGCATCCATTCCATGGCGGTATGATGATCGTTTAAACCGGCGAAGGCATCGCCGGCATTTAAGCTCGCCAAAATCGCCCGCCGAATTTGTCCGGTTTTGATCGAGCCATCCCAGGCCCGAATAAAATAACCGGCTGCCGCACCAAAATCACTCGACAGGGTGGCATGTAAGCCCAGATAGTCGCAAATCCGGGCATACACGGCAGGCTGCCCTTCGTGCAAATCAGCATGAAAGTGTTGCCCCCAACCCTGTTCGGCCCGCTCACTGTCGCGCAAACAAATGGCTAATGCAAGCGCGGCTTCAATAATCCCGATGCGCAAGTCATCCCCGCCCTGGCGCGCCTGCGCCAAGGCGCGTTCAAATTCTTGTTCGGTCAAATCGATTTGGCCACGGTCATGCGCAATATTACCCAAACTCCAATGACAGTCGGCCAAACCCACCGCATCGCCCAGACTGGCAAACTGCTGCTGCGCCATGTCTACCATGGCCACCGCTTCGTCAAGCTGTGCGGCCAGCCATTTGGCTTCGGCACAGACCAGCAATAAACGCGCGACAAAAGCCTGGCGGGCCGGATCAAACTCTGCGCTGTCGCTGTGAGCCAGCCATTGCTGAGCTTGATCGGCCAAACCCAAGGCGCGCCGCGTATCACGCTGACGCAAATGCCAGGCCAACGCGACCAGCGTGGGCAAAC
>CAMBDR010000367.1 GCA_945864765.1 Janthinobacterium lividum
GGGGGCCGTCAGGAATTTCATGCTGCACACCGGGCGCGCCGCTTGCATGACGCGGCAACTGGCAAACTCGCCTTCGCGGGCGGTGGATAGTTCGAGTAGCGCAGGCAGATCTTTTTCGCAAAAACGCGGGAAGGTCAAACGCAGGTGGCACATAAATTGCCCCTTGAGTAGCCCGGCGCTTTCGCTTAGTTGCAGCATCGCTTCAACCATTAAAATGCCGCTCACATGGTCGAGTGGATGATCAAAGAAATACGGGTGGCTTTCATCCACCAGCAGCTTGGCCTGGAGTGAGCCAGGAGCGCCGGGGTTGCCTGGGAGGCCTGAGAGGTCTGGGTTGGCGGGGCTGCCGGGGAGGGCAATGACGCGCAGGCTCTCGTGGCCAAGCTGCAACGCCTGCCAGTCGGGCTGTGCCGGGCTGGCTGACGCTTGCTCGAAACGCTGGTTGACACGTTTGAGTGCTTTGCGTACCCAGGAGGCGGTAATCATCAGGTGTACGCCTGATAGCAGGGTGAAGTGGGTGCCAACTATGGTATGCAAGGCATCAATGCCGGCCAGCAGATGATCCCATTCGCGCCCGGAAGCGTCTGGCCGGGCTGGCAGGAGCGGGGTTTCGGCCCGTAAAATGGTTGCCGTGCCATTGAATGGCTGCGCCACGTGGGTATTGACCAGGTTCAGATTGTGCTCGAACAGGCTGAGCATGCGATGCAGGTCGAGCTGGCTGAATTTGGGGGTGTCGTCATATTGGTTGTGGGCTTGCTCAATAATCTGCACCATTGCATCGAGCGTATAGGTATCCAGATCGGCATCGTCGAGATCGCTTAAATCAATGCCAAGATCGGCGGCGAACAGTTTGCGCATCCTGCCAATTGTCGGTGCATGTTGCACACCACGCGCTGCCAGTGCGTCAATCAGTAACAGGCATTCCACTTCTGCGCCCAGGGCGCTGAGTTGGCGCGCTATTTCATAGGCCAACACCCCACCCATCGACCAACCGCCGAGGCGATATGGGCCTTCTGGCTGGCGTGCCAGAATCATGTCCAGGTAATGCCGGGCCAGGGCTTCGAGCGTGGTATGCGAATCGGTCAGCCCAGCCACCCCAGCCAGCGCAGGCGACTGAATCCCGATGATGGGTTGCGTGCCCAGGTGGCGCGCCAGTTCCTGATAGCAAAACACCGAGCCGCCGACCGGGTGCAGCAAAAATAAGGGCGGCAGATTGCTGTCGCCGCGATTGAGTTCGACCAATAAATTATCTTTCCCGCTGGGGCGTTGCAACCAACCTTCGGCTTCGGCCAGCCGTTGTTCCAGCATGCGCACCACGTCATTCAAATTGGCCTGGTATTGCAACATCGAGGCATCCAGCCCCACTTCAAACAGTTGTTCGGTGCGCGCCACAATTTCAAGCGCCGTCAGTGAATCCAGACCGAGCTGGCTCAGTGGCGTGCCAGGTGGGATTTCATCGGCTGCGCGCCGGAACACGCGTGCCACCAATTGGCGCAGGTATTTGGCCAGCAGTGCAGGGCGTTCTTCTGCTGGTGATTTGCGCCACTGCTCACGCGGGCCACCCTGTATTTCATCGGGTATTAAGGCGACGCTCTCAATAAAGGCGACCAATGTGCCATCCTTGTCGTAAATCGTGATATCGACCAGGCAGCGCGCCGCTTTGCTATCGTGATCAAGCAAGTGGGCATGGAATACCAACCCGCCTTGCGGCTGCTTGATAAATTGAACCAGTGCGACTTCGGTCGGGAAATAGGTGCCGTGGCCGTCCCGTGGGCATAGTGCGCCCAGCACTTGCGTCGAGGCATGCCAGAGCGAATGTTTCAGGCGCAAACCTTCGCAAAGCGTATCGTCCAGTTCGGATAAATGCAATTCGGCCAGCACTTCACCAGGGGCCAACCAAAGGCGCTCGATGGAGGCATGCGGACTAATGCAATAGTTCAGCCCACTGGCACGGGTGCTCTCGTACCAATGTTCCACATCCACCACCTGGCGGATGCGCTTCCTGAGCGCAGCCAGCGGTTGGAGTGGGGTTCTGGGTCTGGCGGCAAAGTCCAGCCGGGCGGTTGCCACTTGCCGCCATGTTGGTGCCGGGTTTTGGGTCCAGACCGAGAGCTGGAAGCTGTTTTCGCCGGCGGGTTCGTAGAGGGTATGAATCGATTGCCGTTCATCGCGTTGCATTTGCAGCAAACCGTGCAAGCGAATATTGCGCACACAGCCGCGCGCGTGTTCGGGGCTGAGTGTGTGCTGGGCGGCGATGGCCAGCTCCAAAAAAGCCATCAGCGAGACCCTACGTTCCATTGGCTCGACCGGCAAGCGGAAGAAGGCCGGGCCGGGTAGGTCAAACGCGCTTTGGTAGTGGCGCTCGCCTTCTTTCAGGCGCGGCGAAGCGAGTGGCCGCCCGAGTAAGGGGTGCTGGCCCATGCTGCGCCCGATGGCACGGGTTGAGGCGCTCAGTTCTTCAAACCAATGGCGCTTGCCCTGAAATGGGTAGTTGGGCAGGTCGAGGTTGACCGACGTGGCTGCCGGGTTGGCTGCCGATTTGTCTGCCGATTTGTCTGGATCAGTGGGCGCTTCAAACGTGTGCCAGTCAATTTCGACCCCGGCTTCATACAAATGCGCAAGGCTGCCTGCCATGGTGGCCCAGTCGTCGGCCCTGGCCTGAAGTGAGGGCAAAAACTGGGTGGCACTCGCAGGCCACATCCGTTGCGCCATACCGATCAGCACTGGTTGCGGGCCGATTTCCAGCACCAGATTGATATTTTGCCGCTTCAATTGATCGATACTTTGGGCGAACCGAACCGGGGCTGAAACGTGGTCGATCCAATACTGTGCCGATGCCAGGCGCGCAGTTTCCAACTGACCGGTCAGATTGGAGATGATGGCAATGTTGGGCGTATGGTATTGCAAGGTTTGCGCCAGCGCCGAAAATTCGGCCAGCATGGGTTGCATCAGCGGTGAGTGGAAGCCATGGGAAACCTTGAGCCATTTGCTATCAATATCGCGTTGCTTGAGCATGGATTGGGCTTTTTCCAGTGTCACCAGCACGCCGGACAAGACGATTTGCCCTGGGCCGTTATAGGCTGCCACCGAAACTTTCCCGGCCATGCGCGCCAGAATATCGGCGAAGTCATGCTCGTGCCCAAACACGGCCAGCATGCCGCCCGCCTCGGGCAGGGCTTGCATCAAACGACCGCGCGCTTCCACCAGGGTCAAGCCATCTTCCAGGCTAAACACCCTCGCCACAGCGGCGGCGGCAAATTCTCCCAGGCTGTGGCCCATCAATATTTCGGCTTGCACGCCCCAGCTTTGCCACAATCTGGCGAGGGCATATTCCAGGCAAAATAAGGCGGGTTGGGTGTATTCGGTACGGTCCAACAATTTGCTCATGGCGGTGGCCTGCTCGGCCGGGGGAAATAACAGGTCGAGCAAGCCAACCGCGCGCTTGCCGGACAATAAGCGATCACAGGTTTGCAGATCGGCGCGAAAGGATGGGGCAAAATCGTAGAGTGCGCGCCCCATATTGATATATTGCGCACCCTGGCCGCTAAACAAAAAAGCAATGTGCGGGCTGGCATGGCTTGGGTTGTCGGGTGTCGTGCGGGTTTGTGCGCTCAGTGCACTATATAATTGGTTGGCTGAAGCGCCAAAAACCAGCCGCCGCGCCTGACGAAAATGTTTGCGCCGGGTATTGGCGGCGCGGCAAAAGGCGGCAATATCACATGCTGGCGCGCTCACTTTGTCAGCCAGTGCCTGGCTCAGTGCGGCCAGTGCTGCCGGGTTGGCGGCCGACCAGGCCAACACCTGAATCGGCCTTGCTGGCGTAGCGCCCTGATCGTTGCCGATGAGGCCGGGCGGGCCAGCTTGTAGCAGCACATGGGCATTGCTGCCGCCAAAGCCAAAGGCGCTGATGCCGGCCCGCAGCGGCGCGTTTGGCGGCCATGCTTGCAGGGTGCGAGGTAGCGCCAAATGCCCTTGATCCAGTTGAATCAAGGGGTTGGGGCTGGTGCAATGCAAATTGGCTGGAATGGTTTGGTGAAACAGGCACAGGGCGGTTTTGATCAAGCCGGCGATACCAGCTGCCGCTTCAAGATGGCCGATTTGCGATTTCACCGCACCCAGTAGCAGGGGCGCGTCGGCAGCGCGGCCCTGGCCATATACGGCGGCCAGCGCTTCGGCTTCAATCGGATCACCCAAAGGCGTGCCGGTGCCATGGGTTTCCACCATGCTTACTTCAGCGGGTTGCCAGCGTGCCTGTTGCAGTGCATCCCGAATCACCGCTTGTTGCGCCAGGCCGTTGGGGGCGGTTAAACCATTGCTACGGCCATCCTGATTGCAGGCCGACCCGGCGATTACGGCCCAGATGCGGTCACCCGCCGCCTGCGCATCTTTCAAGCGTTTTAACACGACCACGCCGCAACCTTCGGCGCGCACATAACCATCGGCTTGTTCACTGAAGCTCTTGCAGCGGCCATCGGCTGCCATCATGCGGTTTTGCGAAAAGCTTACCGTCATATCGGGCGAAAACAACAGGTTGACACCACCTACCAGGGCGATTTCACCGTCACCCGATTGCAGCCAGGTCGCCGCGCTGTGTACTGCCGTCAAGGATGACGAGCAGGCGGTATCAAGCGCCATGCTGGGGCCGCGTAAATCGAAAAAATACGACAGGCGATTGGCCGCAATCGAAAAAGCATTGCCCGTACTCACATGCGCCGATAGCATATTGCCGGTGCCCGCTTGCAGGCGCGCATAGTCATTACTGCTGATGCCAATATACACAGCGCCACGGCTGCCTCTTAAATCCGGTGGCGCAATGCCTGCGTCTTCCAGCGCATGCCAGGCCAGTTCCAGCAACAGGCGTTGCTGCGGGTCCATGGCGGCGGCTTCGCGCGGCGAAATGTTGAAGAAGTCGGCATCGAAGTGGTCGGCGTGGTCGATAAAGCCACCCCAGCGGGTGGCCATTTTTCCCGGCGTGGCGGGGTCTGCGTCATACCATGCGTTAATATTCCAGCGCTCGGGCGGGACTTCGGTGATGGCATCGCGGCCCGCTTGCAACAGGTCCCAAAAAGCCGCCAGATCAGGGGCACCGGGCAGCCGACATGCCATGCCGACCATGGCAATTGCATCGCGTTCGGTATCTGAAGCATGGGAAGCAGGGGCGGATGCGTCTGAATTTGGGTTGGCACGCAAGCTTTGCTCTGATATGGCATCACCCGATAAAAAACGCGCCAGGGTGGCCACGCTGGGGTAATTGTAGAATAGCTGCGGTGCCAGTTTGCGCTCCAGCTCTTGTTCCAATTCGCCAGATAGCCCGATCAACGCCTTGGAATCGAGGCCATAGGCATCAAATTGTTGGCGCGGGTCGAT
>CAMBDR010000368.1 GCA_945864765.1 Janthinobacterium lividum
GGTGGAACCTGCGCCATCACCATGCAAGGTGGCGCAGTTGATTTCGACAAAGCGTCCGGCCAATTGGTGGCGCGCTTTTTTCAGTTCAAACACCCGGCGCGCCAGAAACGATTTACCGGCACCGGTTGGCCCCATCAACAACATCGGCGCACGTGATTTGATGGCGACGCGCTCGATTTCATCAATCATGCGATTAAACCGCGCATTGCGGGTGGCGATGCCGGATTTCAAAAAGGCCACGCCCTGCTCGCGCTCCTGGGTGAAGCGTTGCGCGATTTGGTTGTAGCGTGAAAGATCAAGATCGATCAGAGCGTAGGAACCGGGATGCCCCAGTTTTTGATTGCGCGGCGGCGCGGTTTGCAACAATACGCCGGGGAAGTAACGCGCTTCCGTCATCAAAAACATGCAAATTTGTACCACGTGGGTGCCGGTGGTGATGTGAATCCAATATTCTTCATTCTCGGTATCGAACTGATAGTTTTGCGCAAAATCAAACAGCGCGCCATAGACTTGTTCAAAGTCCCAAGGGTCGGCAATTTCTACCGGCCATGGGTTGACGATGGAGGATGGCGACACCAGCAAAATATCTTTTTGCACCTGCGCCACTAGCGCTTGATGCGGGCCGTTGTAGAGCAATTCCAGGCGATCAATGATCAAATCATCATGCTGCATCAACGACACATTGGGCCGCCACTTTTCCCAACGGCCACTGCCGCGCCCGCTATCGAGCTGGGAGCCGATAAAACCGAGTACCACCTTGCGTTTGGTTTTTGGGTTCGATGTTGGGTTCGGGTTTGGGTTCCGGTTTGTGTTCATCATATTTTATAAGTATTTAGCCATCGGGATAATTTATCACAGAACCGCAGTGTATGCCAATTGGCCGAAAAAGCGGCTTGCGAAATTGTTGGCGGCGCGGTTTCATGTCAGCGTAACCGCGTTAATTTGATGCGGTGGTAGCATCGGTGGCAACGACTGCGCGATTTTTTTGAAAAATCCCACAAGCACAGAAAAATAAGGTACTCTCTTGCGTACACAAATAATTTTCAGGAGAAATCATGAGTATCCGTGTTGGCGTTCGCGAGCTTCGAGAAAAACTCGGCGAATATCTGGAATCCACCGTCCCGATTGAAGTAACCCGGCATGGCCAGACGGTTGGTTTTTTCATCCCGGTCCCCAAAACGCCGGGTCAATCCGAGCGGGAATCCTTTCTATCTGCCGGGCACCGTATGCAAGAAGAATGTGTGCGCTTAGGAATTACCGAAGAGGAGCTGGTTGCCGATTTTCGACAATGGCGAGCAGCGCGTCATGGCAAATAAACGGCTGGTGATTGACACGAACATGGTTATTCGCGTTTTTGGCTATCACGGCACCACCTTTGAGATTAAGGCAATTCACCCACGACCTATTCGGCCACATACGGTGCCAGCCTTAACTGGTGTGCAAAATTACAACGGGATTGAGCTGGCACTCAAACCCGCTAATCCTGCAAAGCGAGGCAAGGATTGCCATGAGCCATGATTGCGCATAGCCAGAAAAAAGTTTTTATGCCGATTTTCGCAAAATTGCAATCTTTTTTAGGTTGTTCTACTATCGCACCGACCTGCCGCCGCCAAGGTGCAAACCAGACGCTTGCGAACAGGCGATTGATGACGTTATCAGTCGAAAAGACTAGCTGCTAGCGGGGAAACCGGGCAACCGGGAAGTAAGCCAAGCGCCGCCACGCGATGTGGTCCCACCTGGAGTGGGATATACCGAAGAGAACCCCGTGCCCATTACCAAAGCCCTGCTAACCCAGGGCTTTTTCTTTACGCCAAAACCCAATTATTCATGCTCACGCCTACCCCCCCAAGCGCCCTACTTACGCTTGCCCTGCCAAACTTCCAGCATATCCTTCGACCCCTGCGCACGTATGCCATTATCGTTCAACACGTCTTCGGTCGAATCAATAAACGCCTTACGTGGCACCACAATGCTCTCGCCCACCCGTTGATCAAAGCGGATCACCAATAAATCATCTTTCAAATCGCGCAACATGCCCACCAAATGGCGCAGGCTGCGCACCGGGCGGTCGTTAATCGAATGCACCACCGAGCCAAAGCGGCTATCATAGCCATTCACCAGTTTATGCGAGAAAAACGGTGCGCTGATCACCACCAGTTCTTCCCGATCCGCATCCGGCTCATCACCAAAGCGCGTCATCAAGGGGCTGCCGTTGTAAGCATAGGCGTTTAAAGCGGGGGCGTTATTGCTGATTAAATTGCGAAATTCATTGGTGGCGCGCGAAAAAACCAACGGGCCGCAAATGAAATAAGACGGATATTCATTGACCAAAGAGGGAAACATCTGCGGTCGCCCGGTGCCAACCGGTAATTTGATTTTCATCGTCTTACCCGCGCGCGCAACAGTTAAATCCACCTTGCCATCACGCGCCAATTGCTGCACCAGATATTGAAAGCGCACATTCAATTCCGCGCCGATTTTCACCAGGCCCTGATTATCAATCGGCGTATCGCCAATCTGGCTGATCACATCCCACTCTTTCAAGGGGTAAGCCGGGTTCAACTGCGCAGGCCGTTGTACCACCATGCCCTTGACGCCGGGGTCGAGCTTTAAGAATTTGCGTAAGGCCGGGTTTTCCAGGGTTTGCAAACTATCAAACATGGCGGGTTTGCCGTCATAGCGCCCATCGGCAATATCTTTCAAAAACAATTCGATTTCTTCATTGGGAATGATATAGCCGATGTTTTGCACATTGGTCGCCACCGAAAACGCCAGCCCCACCATTTTATCGCCCGCAATCACCGGGCCGCCACTGTTGCCGGGGTTGATGGCGGCATCGATTTGAATCCGCAAGCCCGAGGTGGAATGGTGGTAATTGACAAATTCAATACGCGAGACAATGCCCTTGGTGGTGGAGAGCGAATTGCCCCCGGTCGGGTAGCCATACACAAACACCGCATCTTTAATTTCGGGCAGATTTTTATCACGCACGGGCGCTTGGTGGCTGAAAAAGAAGGCATCTTCATCCAGCTTAAGCAAGGCCAAATCAATGCCGGGCGCTATCGCCACCACGCTGGCATTGATTTTATCGCCACCCTGTTTGGCTTGCACTTGCACTTGCGTGGCATAGCCTACTACATGCGCATTGGTCAAAATCCGGTTGCCTTCAATCACCACGCCGGAACCGGTCACCTCTTGCGGCGTGCCTTTACTCCATGGCCGAAACGGGTCTGGCCCGCGCAAGGTGGCAAAAATTTTCACCACCGCATTTTCGACATGAGATGCACTGGCGGCGCTGGTGGGCCTGCCACTCTCGGCGCTGCCCGCCTGCGCCCATGCGAGGCTGCATGCGAACCAGAAATGGACTAACAGCAAAAGGGAGAGATAACAGCGGGGGCGGCGGGGGTGACGGGGGGCGAATAAATGCTTCATGGGCGGGGTTCTTCACGGTTGCAAAATGGAAATTATACAAGATGGCAGTATGCCACAGGCAAAACTTTAGTGGGGCGAATACTTTGACAAGGTGTGATATGATCAACAACAAGTATCTCATTCGGATAAAAACCCGATTCAGCACGATGCCCTGGCCACGTCACTATGGTATGGAAATGACCGCGCGCTTCTGACGAGAATGAGCAAAAGGCCAGCCACGCTCAGTCCACGCCCAACCACACCTAAAAAGATGAACCACTTATGAAAAAATCCGATCACATTGCACTCATCAGCCTGCCCATTGTCATATTGATTGCTGCTTTGGTCACCATTGCGGGCAGTCAAAACGGGGCCACGGTCAATGGCATCCCGCTGCTGGCGCTGGTGGTGGGGTTGGCGTTTGGGGTGCAGTGGCTGGCCTTTATTCCGGCGTATTTTTTGCAGACGGAAAAATTCTTCGACATCACGGGTAGCCTCACCTATATTGCGGTGATGGTGATTGCGGCGGCATTGAGTGCCAACATCGACGCAAGATCGATTCTGCTGCTGGTGCTGGTGGTGGTTTGGGCTATCCGCCTCGGTACGTTTCTGGTCGTTCGCGTCCACAAAGCAGGCAAAGATGGGCGTTTTGACGACATCAAACCTTCATTCATTCGCTTTCTGAATGTGTGGACCATTCAGGGCCTGTGGGTCACACTCACCGCCGTCGCCGCCCTGGTTGCCATCACCACAGCCAGGCACCAGGCGCTGGACGGGTTTGCCCTGGTTGGTTTTTTGCTGTGGCTGGGCGGCTTTGGGCTGGAAGTGGTCGCTGACGCACAAAAAACCCGCTTCAATGCCAACCCTGCCAATCAGGGCAAGTTCATCCAAACGGGCTTGTGGTCGCGTTCGCGCCATCCCAACTATGTCGGGGAAATGATTCTGTGGTTTGGCATCGCCCTCATTACCTTGCCCGTGCTGCAAGGCTGGCAATGGGTGGCTTTGATTTCGCCCTTGTTTGTGACGCTGCTACTCACCAAGGTCAGCGGTATTCCCATGCTGGAAACGAGAGCCGATGCCAAATGGGGTGGGCAGGCGGATTATGAAGCGTACAAGAAGAATACGCCGGTCTTCTTACCGAGGTGGGAAGCGCGTGCGATAAAATAAAGGATCGCCGCCTGGCTTAAAAGACGGCCCTGCTTTCCAAATCACTTGGTGTATAATCAAGCGCCGTGCCATTCTGTCCCTGCGCTGTTTCTGTGCTGTTTCTGTGCTGTTTCTGTGGTAGCGGCCATACTTATCCCAGACCCAGATAATATTGATATGACAAAAAAGGTGGCAACGATGCCTGACGAAGATAAATTCATTTTGCGCTCCCCAGAGCGCAGACAACTGCTTGGCGCATCCTTGGCCAGCGCCCTGCCTTTTGCCGCGCCACAACTTGCCAGTGCTGCCAATTCTGCCAGCAAATCGATTCTGGTGGGCGGTTTGCCCGTCACCTGCAATCTCACCTTGCCCATTGCCTGTGTCGCCAATGCCGCTAACAATAGCAATAACACCAAAGCCAAAGCAGGCAGCCCCCTGTTTGAATTTGAATACAGCAAGTACAGCGGTTGGCCGGAAATTAAAGAATCCTTGATGACCGGACGCATTCAGGCCGCGTATATGCTGGCACCGCTGGTAATGGATTTGGTGGATAAAAAAATCCCGCTGAAAATTGTGTCGCTTGGTCATCGCTCCGGTGCCGTGATTATGGTACGCACCGATTCGACGCATAAACGCTTTACCGATCTGAAAGGCAAACGCATTGCCATCCCCAGTCGCTTTGCGGTTGATTTTCTGTTCCTGCGCAAAATGCTGGCGCGCGATGGCATGACGCCCAAAGATATCGAGATCGTCGAAATGGCTCCGCCCGATATGCCGGCCGCCCTGTATGCCAAAGCCGTGG
>CAMBDR010000369.1 GCA_945864765.1 Janthinobacterium lividum
CGCTGCTAAAACAGCCCAAAATCAAACAAAAGATCGAGCGGATTTACATGATGGGCGGTGCCATCCGGGCCAAGGGCAATATCATTGTGCCAGGTTTTACCGACCATTATAAAAACAAAACATCGGAATGGAATGTCTTGATCGACCCGGTGGCCACGCGTATTGTATTGCATTCGAAAGTGCCGATCACCCTGGTGCCGCTGGATGGCACCAATGATGTGAAAGTGACACCGGACGATGCCAAAGCATTCAAGGCGGCAATTAAAACCCCAAGTGGTGAATTTTATAGCCGGGTTTTGGACAAAAATACGGGTTTTATTGATTCGGGCGAATATTATTTTTGGGATGTCTTGACTGCGACCCTGGTGACGCATCCAGAATTTTGCCGCTACCAGAATTTTAATCTCGATGTGGTAGTGGGGTATGACGATTTGACCAATGGCGACCCGCTGCCGCAATTTTCGGCCAAGCGTTGGGACGGCCAGATGCGGCGCAATTTTGACCCTTATTTTACTGGTCAAACCATTATTTCAGACCGTGGCACCGAAGTGCAAGTGTGCATGCGCGCCAAGCCGGAGCCATTTAAGAGTGATGTGATTCAAACCTTGAATCAATAAAAGGGTGAATAAAGATTAAAACCGACATAGCCTCCTTTTTTTCGCTATTTGCGCTCACACACCATCCGGTAGCCTTGCCCAAAGTTGACAATAAATCGGCTATCACTGAAATCATCCAGATCGCCTTCCAGCGCATCCGCACTCACCAGGCGCAAGGTTTTGTTGCGCAGGGTCCAGGTGCCGCCAAATTCCTTGCCCTCGCGCCGGGTAATGACTTGCCCGTTTTGACGGAAGTTCAGCTCCATATTCACCGCATGGATCGAACCATGGCAATCCCACTTGCCCAGCAGTCTTTGTTCCAGGGCAGATCGGCCGGATTGGCTGGATTGGCCTGCATTACCGTTGCCGCTGGATTCCACTTCCCGCGCCTGCGGCCGGGTTAAGGTGCCCACGGTTTCATTGCTGGTACGTTGGCGCATATCGTTAATCCATTCAGCCGGTACGGCAAAGTTCAGGTTTTGTCCCTGTGAATGTTGAAACGTCACAATCCCCACCAAATTGCCATAGGCATCAAATAAACCACCACCACTCGAACCAGGTGAAACCGGGGCCGTGGTTTGAATCACTTTGCCGCCCGGCATCTCACGCAAGGCCGAAACAATGCCATCGCTAATGGTTAAATCCAAACCATGCGGCGCACCAATGGCAAATACTTTTTGCCCGGAACGTAAGGTTTGGCCTTGCCCCAAACGCACCGCTGGCGCACTTAAGCCATTCACGTGCAAGCGACATAAATCAAAATCCCGGTCTTCCAGTTCCAGTTGGCCAGAATAGTTTTGGTTGCCAATTTTCACCTGGAAGGTATTGCCGCCCTGCGTAACATGGCAGTTGGTAATGACCGTATCGCGCGCAATCACCACCCCACTGCCGACCGAAACAGGCTTGCCACTGGCATTGCTGACATTGATGCGCGCGATACTCACCGAGAGTTCGGTAAAAATCTGTTCGGCGTTGCGCTCCTGGCCGCTGGTGATGGGGGCGGCTGCAACAATGGGCTGCGGCTTTCCCGCAGCGGCGTTGTCTGGCATGGCTTGGTCATAGGCACTGGCGATGATCAGCGGCCCCTTCGATACAATGACCGTTTTTTTCTTGCTGGAATACCACCAGAATGCCAGTACCAGAATAATCAGGGTGGCCAGCAACCATTTAATCCAGGCCAAGTGCTGCTGCTGCGGTTCGGGTTCTGCCGCTACCTCGGTATAGGCGGCGCGAAGTTTGGGTTGCGCGGCGCGCAGCAGCGATTGGTCATACATGTCGCGCTTGGTTTGGTTGGAGAGAACCTGATAGACTTCCTTGATGACCATTAACTTGTTTTTGTCAATGGTATGGCTATCCTGGATGGCTTTCAATTTGCTCTCATAGGCCGCGCTAATCTCTCCGCCAGAGGCATCATTGGCCACGCCGAGAATTTCATAATAAGTTTGTGCCATGCTTATTCCTTTGCTGGTTTCTTTGGCTATGGTTTTTAGGTCGGCAAGAGTAAGCGATAGCCCACGGCGGTTTCGGTCAGTAAATATTTCGGTTGGGCGGCGTCTTGCTCCAGCTTTTGCCGTAAGTGGCCCATATAAATGCGTAAATAATGGCCGTTTTCGCTATTTGACGGCCCCCATACCTCACGCAAAAGCTGGGGATTGGTGACCACCCGGCCGACATTTTTCACCCGCACCGCCAGCAAGCGGTATTCGGTGGGCGTGAGGTGGATCAAATCAAGAATGATCAAATTCGGTTTGCGTGTGCCAGCATCGATCAGACCACGCTTCATGGTTTCGGCTTCAAAAATCTGCCAACCTTCACCGTCCAGCGCCATGCGTACAAAGCGCCGGATTTGCGGTTCGTCTTCAACTAACAGGGCTACCGGGCTGGCTTCGCTCATCATCTCATCATCTCATCATCATATTTCGGGTGCGAGTTCTGGCTCGCTCTGGTCCATAAAAGCCAGGTCGGGTGGATTGCCCAACGCCAGGGTAAAACTAAAGCAGGCACCACCGCCGTTTGCTGCGCGTGCCGTAATTTTACCACCATGGGCTTCTACAATCGCACGGCAAATGGCCAAACCCAAACCGACACCGGGAATCGATGATTCGCGCTCGCCCCGGGATTTTGTTCGCGCGCATAGTCGGCAATCGTCAGGGCGATGTCGTTACCAGCCAGCACGGCGGTATTTGCGCCCAGGCTTTGCGCCAGTTGCAAATGTTCAAAAATGATCTGACGGCGCGCCGCAGCCAAATTTTGCAACTGCGGGGTTTCAATATAAATGGCGTGCCAATGGGCGTTGAGTTGGCCGGCCAGTTGCGCGGTGCTGCGAATCACATGCTCGGCTTCGGATTCCGGCCCAATACAGGCAAGCAGGCTGGAATTGGTTTTCCAGACCGATTTTATTGCGCTGGCCTGACGCTGGCCACGCAACTCGCGTTCCACATGGTCGGCGCAGCAGCGCAAAGCTAATTCCCGCAAGGCAATCAAACTGTCGCGGCTATACAGGGTTGCGCCAGCCTGATGGTGGCGGCGTTGCATCAATTCATCAACCGGGCAATCAATCAAAATGACTTGATCGGCTTGTTGCAATACCGTATCGGGCAGGGTTTCATCGACAGGCGTATGGGTAATATGACGCACCACATCGTTCAAGCTTTCCAGATGTTGCACATTGAGTGTGGTAAACACATCGATTCCCGCGCAGAGTATTTCTTCCACATCTTGCCAGCGCTTGGGGTGGCGCGCTGGTTCAGGGTTGCTGTGCGCCAGTTGCGGCAGAACCAGCAGTGCCGGGCGGCGCGTCAAGACGGTATCGAGATCAAACCCGGTTTCAACCATCAACACATCGCGCCCTGCTGCCAGATTTTGCCGGGCGGCGAATAACATGGCCTCGGTTTTGCCGACACCACTGGCCGCGCCAAAATAAATGCGCAGCTTGCCACGTGCGGGGCGCGCGGCTGCCTGGCTGGCCTTTGCCAGTAATTCCGAACTGTCGAGTGTGCTGGAGTGCATCAGATCAGGCCATCAAAGAACTGGCTTGATTATGCCATGCGCCGCGCAAACAAAGCCACCGAACAAAGCCACAATTGTGCGCAAACCCAAACCAAACAGGCGGCAGCGCGATATTTTCATGGTTATTGATGATGAATCCGGCCAAGCCAGCGGTATGATCTGTTAATTGAAAAATTATGGTGCAACGAAAGGAATCATCATGCATATTGTGTGGAATGAATTTACCCCCATGCTCTCGACCTTGGGTGGCATGCTGATCGGCCTTGCCGCCGTTATTTTGATGCTGGGCAATGGGCGCATTGCCGGCATTGTGGGCATTGTGGGCGGTTTGGTGAAACCCGTAGCGGGCGATTGGGTGTGGCGCTTGGCCTTTGTGGCAGGCATGTTGGCGGCACCCTTGGTGTATGGCTTATTTGCCGTGTTGCCTGGCGTGACGCTTGACGCCAACTGGCCGACTTTGCTCATCGCCGGTGTTTTGGTGGGGATTGGCACCCGTTTGGGCTCGGGCTGCACCAGCGGCCATGGTGTGTGCGGCATTGCGCGCATGTCGCGCCGCTCTTTGGTAGCAACTGTCTGCTTTATGAGTAGCGGTTTTGCCACGGTTTTTGTGTTACGCCACGTGTTGGGATAAAGCGTAGGCAAGATTGACGCGTAATTTTGATGCGCAATGTTGATCAATCCGGGTTGGAAAATGAGGGAGAAATGAGTATGACTATTTTTATTGCTGCCATTGCTGGCTTGATATTTGGTTTGGGCTTGATTGTGGCCGGCATGGCTAACCCCGCCAAGGTGTTGGCATTTTTGGATTTGGCGGGGGCCTGGAATCCGTCCTTGGCCTTGGTGATGGCGGGAGCGATTGGGGTGGCGATTGTGCCGTTCACGCTGATGCGCGCGCGCAAAACTTCCTTGCTGGGTTTGCCGATGCAAATGCCCAAGGCGACCCAACTCGACAAGCGCCTGATCATCGGTAGCCTGTTGTTTGGTATGGGCTGGGGCATGGCAGGCATTTGCCCGGGGCCAGCCCTCGTATTGCTTGGCAGCGGTATCGCCAAGGGGGCGGGGTTTTTGCTGGCCCTGTTAGTGGGGGTGGTGATTGCCGATAAATTGGCCAGTTTTCAATTTTTTAAGTAGGTACTGAGCCATTGAAACGCATATGCCCCCAGTGTGATGCCCGCAGCGCCCACCAAACCCATGGGCGGCGGGGCGGGAATCGGTAGTTTTAGCCAGGAAAAGACCAACCCGATGATGCAACCCGCAATAATGGAGAGAAAGAATTGATATAGCATAATAGTTATCCTTTTTGGATCGTAGGGTGGGCGCTGGTGCCCATCGTTAAATGACGCGTGGGCACAGGTGCCCACCCAGTGCTGGTGGCGGTAAGGATGGGGTATTTCAAAACCAAAAAAATATTGAATAGTTGAGTATTTTTTACTTTAACCACTCAAATATTTTATCGTACCCACTGACTTGCCGCCGTTTGCCACGCCATGCAACAGCTTTAATTCGATAAATACGCAATAGTCCCAGTTAAATCAATTTTGTTTACCATTGACTTTATTGATTGGACCGAGTAAAATCTGCCAACTTGTAATAATCTTGAATTATGGTCCAAGCACAATCAAGCATCAAGTAAACAACGAATAACACTTAAAGTGTGGTATTTTTCAGAAAACTACTAAGGAGGCGCGAATGCAGGTTTTAGATGAAAAAGATTATGAGCTGGTTGGAGGGGGGCGGATAAGCGCTACTGCA
>CAMBDR010000370.1 GCA_945864765.1 Janthinobacterium lividum
TTTTCGGATAAGTGGTGGCCAGCTTTTCGATGGCGGCCACATACGCTGCCGTATCTTTTTGCTTGTTGGCGCAGTTGGCCAGCAATTGATATTGTTCTTCACTTAATGGGCGGCCACTCTTTTCTGACACCCGCATATCACCCTGAATGTCACGCGTGACGCGTGCGCAATCGCCTGAGAGGAAATAAGTTTGTGTCAGCAGGGCGCGCATTTGGGGATCATTACCGCCTTCTTTCAGATAGCGACTGATCCAGGTAATGGCGCGAGGGTAATCTTTCAAGCTGTAATACATACCTGCAATCGCCTGCACATACTTAATCTGATCACCTGCAGGCACTTTACCCGAGTTCAGCAAGGCTTCATAGGCGCGGATGGCTGTGGCTTTGTCACCCAAAGCGACCGCCACCGAGGCGCGTGTGCCTTCAATGGCGAAAGTATCACCGGCGTTTTTGCCGCCACTGCGATCAGCATCGGCAACTTTGGCCATTGCTTCTTTATATTTACCTTTTTTTGCCAGCTCTTGCGCAGCTTGCAAATGTTTGCCCACTTCTGCCGTAACAGCATGTGCGACATTACCTAAGCCAACCATGGGTTGGGCCAAAGTGAAACCAATAGCGGTGGCCATGACCAGGCCGAGGTGGGCAAGACGAAATGAGGACATAGTCAATCTCTTAATCAAATACCATGAAAAATGGCAGGTGTACCCTGCCAAAAATACAAACTTTATAATGTCTGGCTACAAGAACTGCTCATTGCCAACCATGCCGATTTTAGTCACACCCAAGCGTTGTGCAGCAGCCATCACAGCGGCAACCGATTTGTATTTGGCCAGTTTATTGGGGCGCAAATGCACTTCAGGTTGATCTTTTTGGGCTGCGATGCCAGCAAACTTGGCTTCCAGGGCGGCCTGATCGATGACCACGTTATCCCAATAAATCGTGCCGTCAAAATCGATCAAAATATCCACCACCGGAGGTGGTTTCTCAACAGGCGGTGGATTACCCGTTGGCATATTCAAATTTACCGCATGATTTTGAACCGGAATGGTAACGATGAACATAATAATCAAAACCAACATCACGTCGATCAGTGGCGTCATGTTCACTTCCATCATTGGTTCCGGATCGGCGCCCGCTTTGCCGCCGCCAACATTCATAGACATAATATATCCCCTTCTTTGTACTTGTGCTGCATATTTTTGGTGCTGCGCTTTTGGCGCAGCCCGGGTTCTGTTGCCTGTCTTTTATTTGCCAGCACCGCCAGGTGGTTCCAGCACAAAGCCCACTTTGGCAATCGAGGCACGTTGCGCAGTATAAATAACCCGCCCAACTGCTTCGTAGTTGGTGTTTTGGTCACCCCGAATATGCACCTCAGGTTGCGGCAGCTTAACGGCTTCCAGTTTGAGCTTTTCAAACAGTTCGTCCGTATTCGCGACCTTTTTCTGATTCCAAAACATATCGCCATCGGTATTGATGGTGATATTCACATTGATCAGGTCTGTTTTGTAAGGCTGATTTTTTTCTGTCGGCAACTTCACCTTAATCGTTTTTAACACGACCGGGCTGGTAATCAGAAAGATAATCAGCAAAACCAGCATGATGTCTACCAGCGGTGTCGTATTAATTTCCGACATCACTGCATCTTCATCTCCCTCGGAGGCGACTTGCATCGACATGGCTTAGCCCGCCTTTTTAGCACCAGCAGCACGACCAGCTTCGCTGGTAGACATGGCACCACTGACCAACACGGAATGCACGTCAGCCGAGAAAGAGCGAATGTCTTCCATGGCACTCTTATTGCGACGCAGCAACCAGTTATAGCCTAACACCGCCGGCACCGCCACAAACAAGCCGAAGGCCGTCATGATCAAGGCTTCACCGATTGGGCCGGCCACTTTTTCAATTGCGGCACTACCGGACATCGAGATCGCGGTTAACGCATTGTAAATACCCCAAACTGTACCGAACAGACCGATAAATGGGGAAGTTGAACCGACTGTTGCCAGGAACGACAAGCCATCACCCAGGCGGCTGTTCACTTTATCCACGGCACGTTGGATCGACATGGTGACCCAGGTGCTGAGGTCGATTTGTTCAAGCAGTTGCCCGTCATGGTGTTCGGTCGCCTTTAACCCGGTTTCAGCGATAAAGCGATATGGGCTGCCTTCTGTCAGGGTAGCGGCACCGCCAGCGATGGAAGACGCCTTCCAAAAGCTGCCACGAGTTTCGGTGGTTTGTCTGCCGATTTTTACCTGGTCGATCAGTTTGGTCACGATGATGTACCAGCTACCAATGGACATCAGGGCCAAAATGATTGCGGTTGATTTGGTTACAAAGTCACCTTCCTCCCACGCCTTCTTAACACCAAAGGGATTTTCTACTTCCACTTTTTCGGATATTGGTTTTGGTGCAGGGGCAGCCGCTTCTGCGGCGGCAGGAGCGGCTGCCTCTGCAGGTGCGGATGCAGAAGCAGCGGGAGCTGCTGCTGATGCGGCAGGGGCCGACGCCGATGCGGAATCTTGCGCAGCAACGGTTGCGGGTGTCAATGTGACCATCGCGGTAACCGACAGCATGACTGCTGCAAAGAATGCGGATAGACGGGTATTTTTAAACATGCTTCCTCCAAATTTTCTAAATAGAACCAAACTGCAAAATTAAATAGATATAAGATTTTTTTGTACTACAAGATTGAAACCTGAATTCGGGCTTATTCGATCTTCCACTCATAAGCAACCGTCGCCCGTGCTTCCACCGGCTTGCCATTTTCGGTGCCCGGACGAAACTTGGTGCAAGCCGATAATTGCGCTACAGCCGCTTTGTCAAGATCGCGGAAACCACTGGATTTCACAATGCTCGATTCCTTAACCCGACCATCCACGCCCACCAGGAAAGAGATGGTGACCGTACCTTCTTCTTCATTACGTGCTGAATTTTTAGGGTATTCCGGTGTTGGACATTCCTTTACATTCAAATACGCTGAGGTTTTAGCTGGTGGTGCCGGTTTTGGTGCTTCTGCCACCGGGGCAGGTGCGGCGGGTGCCTGCGGACGAACCGCTGTCGGTGCTGGCGGTGCGACATTGGTTGCTGCTGCAATCGGATTGTTTTGCTGCGCCGGCGCTTGTACTACCACCTCAGGTGGCGGAATAAACGGTGGCGGTGGCGTCTTAATTTCCGGTGGTGGCGGCGGCGGCGGGAGATCCTGTGGAGGGGGTGGTTTCACCTCCTCGATAATTTTGGTCTCTACCGGATTCTTGATTTTTTCAACCAAGCGCTTACCCATCCCGGAGACGACCAAAAACCCCATCAAAACGTGAAAGGCGACAACCACTGCAATGCCAGTCAACCGTTTTGTTGTGTTTTCTTCATTGTGACTAAAATCCATTCGTACTTCCTCCCAAACCTTACTATTTTTTATATCTGCCAAACCCGCAACAGATCGTTGATTTGATCTGCCAAATTCGGGACATCGGCGAATTATACAGACGATTTCCCAATAAATCAGCGATTTTTTTCATGCGGCAATGCGTACAATTGCCGGAAGTTCGTGGAAATTCAGGTCTATAATAGAAGAAACGCTCTAGTACGATTTTATGCCTGGCAAGATTTAATTTGGTCAAAATCAAAAAGTACGCTATTTTAGTGCAAAATAAGCGATATTCGCTGCATTTTAACCGAAGAATGACCGGAGTGTGACGATTTGCACGCATGTTATTTCGATATGCTTAGTTGCTTTTCGGGAATCTACAATCAAGTCTGTTTTCCCTTCATTTAGCCTAATTTTTTTTTATGCTGCTTTGCACAATCGGGGTTTTTGTGTGTTTTTAGGCCGATTTCGGTTGAATTATAACCCGAAGCGTTTGCATAAAATATACTGTAAGTGTGATTCCGGTATCGTACCGGTATTTGTTTCAATAGTGGAACGACTAGCGTTCCCAAGAGCATGAATTCCTGATTTGAAAGCGGTTTCAATGCATTTTTTGGATATTGTGCCAATATTGCATTTTTGTTTGCTACGGCGTATTTTTTGAGTTAAACCTGCTTTTTAGCGGTAACGGCGTTTATAAAAGGAGAAAATAATGAATGTGACAACAAAACGGGCGTTGGTTTTGATTACTGGTGCATCAACTGGCATCGGTGCTGCTTTGGCGCAATGCTTTGCCAAGGGTGGTTTTGATTTGGTATTGGTCGCACGCAGTGCTGACAAGCTGGCTTTGTTGGCCCAAGACCTGAGAACACAACATCAGGTGCGGGTGTGGGTTGAACCGTTTGATTTGAGTGTGAAGTCTTCAGTTAAGAAATTGGCGGCTAACTTAAAGAAACAACAACTCGATGTCGATGTGTTGGTGAATAACGCGGGCGTATTGGAACACGGCTCATTTACTGGTATTGATCCGGCGCGCCAATTGGGCATGATTGAGTTAAATGTCCTTGGTTTAACCGCCATGCTCAACCAGTTTGTGCCCGGTATGGTAGCGCGTGGTCATGGCAAGGTGCTCAATGTTGCTTCCATTGCGGCCTTTCAACCCTTACCCGGTTTGGCCACCTATGCTGCTACCAAGGCGTATGTGCTGTCGCTGAGCGAAGCCTTGGCCGAAGAATTGAAACCCGCTGGTGTTAGTGTGACGGCATTATGCCCAGGCATTACCGAAACCAATATGATGGCCAGTGCCCAGCAGCAAAGCAGCAGTTTGCAGCAAGTTCCTTCGATCATGGTGGGTGATGTGGCCGACGTGGCGCAAGAAGGGTATGAGGCCTGTATGGCGGGCGAGGCGATTCGCGTACCCGGTGCCTTGAATTTGGCCGCGACTTTGTTGGCACGTGCCACACCAAAATGGTTGGTGCGGCGCGTGACGGGTGTGATGGGGCGTTTGACGACTCAGGGATAATTCCAAAAAACATCTGCATGGCGTGAGAGTTCGGGGTATTTCCCATACCCCATCATCGCCCGCAAGCTAGCCCCAAAAATACGCCATTCCAAGGCCAAGTGAAGCGGCGCAATGAAAAGCTATCCGGTGCCGATGAAAGTTGATGATCAAATTGATTGTAACCATCCACACAGGATAGAAAGGCTGGCCGCATGCAACATCAGGCAATATCGAAGGATGCATTATTTTGGGCGCTTCAGGGCTTGTGCGCCCTGCATCGCAAACCGTTTTCGCAAGAGTTGGCGCAACAACAACTGGCCGCACCCTTTACCGTACACTCGCTCACCAAGGCAGCCACCGCGTATGGTTTTGATGCCGGCTTGAGTCGGCTCAAGGCCGAAAAACTACCGCAAGAGTCGTTTCCGCTGGTTGCCTGGATGCAGGGAGTGCCGCAGCAGCCCGTTGAAGCCGCCGAAGACGATAAGGCAGATT
>CAMBDR010000371.1 GCA_945864765.1 Janthinobacterium lividum
ATATGTGGACCTTCCGCAAGCCCGATGCCTCGCCCACGCGTGAAGCAGAGCGCTTGCCGCAAGCCTTGCCCAACTTACCCGAGCCGGAAATAACCGAAATTGATTTGCGCCCACCCAAGAGCGGCATTCCTGTACGGGTACGCTTAACGCGCTACCGCAAGGCAAACAACTGCCAGGCATACAAATCAGATTTACGGCCCCTGATCATGATCCACGGCTACAGTGCCAGCGGCAGCACCTATGCCCACCCTGCCATTGGCACCAGCATGGCGCAATATTTTACCGAGCAGGGGCGCGATATCTGGATACTCGATTTGCGCACCAGCGCAGGCATGCCATCGGCCAAAGTACCCTGGCATTTTGAAGACGCGGCATTGGAAGATATTCCGGTAGCGATTGCGCATATTTTGCACGTAACCGGGCAGCCCCAGGTGGATATTTTTGCCCATTGTATTGGTGCCACCATGCTCAGTATGGCGATTTTGACCGATCCCGAGCAGATGGAACAAGTCTTCCCGCGCGAACTGGTGGATTGGCAAGCCCCGCCCAAGCGCTATTACCGGGCCGAACTGGCCTTGATGCAAAAATCGATCCGTCGCATCATCCTTTCGCAAAAAGGGCCGGCACTGGTCTACACAGCGGATAATATGCTGCGCGCCTGGTTGATGCGCTCCTTGCGCAAATTGATTTTGCCGGATGATTTTCAATTTAGCCTGCCAGAACACCCCAGCCTGCGCGACCAATTGCTGGACCGCTGGCTGAATGTTTTGTCGTTTCGCGAAGAAGAATTCGACGCCGAAAACCCCTTCATTTGGTATAACCCCTTGCAATGGGGCAAACGCACGCCCTGGGTTGGGTTTCGCCATCGCATGGATGCGCTCTACGCGCGCGACTTTAGCGTCAACAATATCGCGCAAACCACATTGGCTGCCATCACCGATTTGTTTGGCCCGCTGAATCTGGAAACGGTATCGCAAGCCATCCACTTTGTGCGCTATAACAAAATCACCGATGCCTATGGCCGCAATATCTTCGTTAGCCGCGCCAACTTGGCAAAGCGCTGGTCTGAAGTGGAATATACGATGAGTATTCATGGTGCTGAAAATGGTTTGGCGCACCCCGAAACCCTCAACCGCATGGCCGCGCTGATGAAAGATGCCAACATCCCCTTCAAAGCCTGCCCTGCGTTTGACGGCATGGGCCATCAGGATATGTTGATCGGCAAAGATAACACCCTCGTGTTCGCAGAAATTGAAGCCTTTTTACAAGAGAATGCGCCCATTCTGCCTTCCATCCCGCAAGAAACGACCGTCTGTGAATTGCCCTGGCTGGGGCCACGTCTTGAAGCACGCTCGGCTGGCCCAAATGGCATCGCCGTCATGCCTGATCCACGCTTGGGCAACGGCTTGGTACTGGGCATTCCGGTGCAGCACCGCGCAGGCCACAACTTTACCCTCGCGCCCGGTTTTACCGACATGATTACGCCAACCCTGGCCCGTGCCGAACATTGGAGCGTACTGGAACCTGACCCGAAACTACTGAATTTACCCCAGGCCAATGGCTTGCTCGTGGTGATGCTGTATGAAGAAGCGGGCACTGCGGGTGAATCAATACCTGGACACCCCGGGCAACCGATCAGCAGCAAGGTATCGGCCATCGTGCCTGCAGATACGCAAAAACTGAACTGGATTTTGGCGCAAATTGCCAATTTATATGAGCGCAAGGCCATCGAACCGTATTTCATTACCAAGGCAGAACTGCAAAAACCAATCGGCCTTGGCACAGCGCCCGGCACAAACCATGCAGCCTCGTTGTGCTTTGCCTTTGGCAGTTGTCAATACCCGGTTGGATTAATGGACAGACCCGTGGCGCAAGCCTCGATTGAGCGGCTGGCGCGCCGCCTGGATAACCAACCTCACCAGTCTGCACAGCAACCGCAGTTGCTTTTGCTGCTGGGCGACCAAATCTCTACCGACGCCACCGCAGGTTTGCTCGACCCCAGCCGCGCCGATGCGCGCTACCTGCACCCGCACGAGGATTGGCTGCGCATGCCGCCATTGCGCGAGGTGATGCGCAAAATCCCCGTGTATTGCATGTTGGACGACCATGAAATCATGGATAACTGGAGCCCGCACGCCGACGGTAAAACCAAACCCAAGCCCGGCTGGCACCTCACCCAGGGGCGCAAATACTATCGGCAGTTTCAGCCCCGTGCGGCCAACCCAATACCGCTGCAACAGACTGAACATGAATTATGGTATGCGTTTGAGCACCAGGGCTTACCCTTTTTTATGGCCGACAGCCGAACCGAGCGCCATGAACGCCATGCCAACAACGCAAACCAAGAAACAATTCTGGGAAAAGCGCAAATGGCCAGCTTAAAAGATTGGCTGATTCGCTGTGATCCAGACAAACCCAAAATCGTTTCGACGGCCGCCATGCTGCTGCCGCGCCACGTCGCTGGCGAAAGTGATATTTTGTACCTGGATGGCTGGGATGGTTTCCCCGCTTCCCTGCATGATTTACTGGCCTTTATTGTGGATGAAGGGATTCGTAACGTGATCTTCTTATCCGGCGATGAGCATGTCAGCAGCGTCACACAAATCAGGCTGAAAAACCTCATTCAAAGCAAAGAAGTGGCTATCCTGTCACTGCATAGCTCAGGCTTTTACGCGCCCTTCCCGTTTTCAAATGCCCTGCCTGCCAGCATCCCCGCCACCGATCAGTTCTCATTTCCGAAGGACAGTGAAAACTACCAATGCAGCACGAGCACCACGATTGTCAACCAAGGCGACGGTTATATGTTGGTCAAACTCAGCCAGGGTGAGCAAAACCAATGGCAGCTTGATCTGGAATTCGATGGCCAAAACGGCATCTGGCGCTGGCCACAAGCACCATGGAAATTACCGTAAACAGCCGCTTAGCCGTGCGCAACCGGGGTCACACTCAAACCCAGTTGCGCCGCCTTGTACACCGCTTCGGTACGGTTATTGACGTTCAATACCCGAAACGACGTTGAAACATGGGTTTTGATGGTGGCTTCGGATAAATTCAGCTCCCGCGCAATGACTTTATTCGATTTGCCCTGCGCCAGTTTGAGCAAGACCTCAAGCTGCCGTTGCGTCAAACCCAGGCTGTCTGCCCCTTTGGACGGCACCACCGCACCATGACCATGCTGGAACGAATGCACGGGTAAATCAAAGGCAATCGGCGGCAAATAAATGCCCCCACTCAAAATCAAACGCAAGGCGGCAATCAATACCTGCGGGGTGGAAGATTTAGGGATAAAACCGGCAGCACCATCGGCCACCAATTGCCGAATCAGGATCGGATCTTCTTCACTGGAGAGGATGATGATCGGCAAATTTTCAAAGCGCCGCCGCATGGTTTGCAACAGTTCAATCCCATCCACATTGGGCATATGAAAATCAAGCAAAACCAAATCAAACGAGCCGTTCACCTCCAGCAGCGCGTGCAAACTGCTCGCCACCACGGTTTGTATGGTTGCATCCAATTCCGCCAACAACAAGCGAAACCCTTGCGTAAAAATAGGATGATCATCTATCAACAATATATGCACGATAATCTTTCGCCAAGAGCCTGAGAGCTTGAAAGAATAGCCCACATTTTATTGCTGATCAAATGCTAAAAAATATTTATCTTTGACAATTAACCGCCACGCAACAAAATCCATCCGTATCGGTCTGGCCTTCCATTACAATTTGACTTACCGATTTGACTTACCGATTTGACTTACCGATTTGACTTACATTCAATTCGCCGGATAATGGGGTATCCTTACGATGGTTGGCGGGTTTTTTCACTTGTTTTTCAACTTTTCGGCATGTAGCACAACAAACAATAACTAGTGAGTATTTATGCAATTTAAATATATCGCAACCCAACTATCGGCTGGCCTGATTGTCGGATTCAGCGTCATTATCTACGGCGTTTCATTGGGCGCACTGTTATTTGCCGGGCCACTGGCGGGGCTGCTTGGCTATGCGGTGACCGCCTCGCTCATTACTGCGGCGATTGGGGCCTTAATTGGCGTATTCTCGCAAGAGAAAGCCTTTATCAGCGGGCCGGATGCCAATACCATTTCGGTGCTGGCTGGGCCGCTGGCAGTGTTAGGCTCGTTACCGATGACGCAGAACGCTACCTTGCAACTGGTGATGTGTATGATTTTCGTCACGTCATTGGTCTGCGCGGCGGGGTTTTATACCGTGGCGCGCTTGAATCTGGCCAATTTGATGCGCTATATTCCCTTTTCCGTGATGGCAGGCTTTTTGGCCGCCAGTGGTTGGCTCATGGCCAGCGGTGCGCTCAATATTATTGCCGCCACACCGCTCACCCTGGCGGGCTTGGCCAAGTTTATCGAGATGCCGTTTCGGCCCGAGCTACTGGCTGGCATCGGCGTGGCACTGGCACTACAACTGTTGTCAAAGCGAATTGACAATACCATCCTCATCCCCGGCGTGCTGATTGTTACCAGCCTGTTGATTAACCTGTATCTGGCCAGCGGCTTGTGCGAGCCATATGGTTGTGATCGACAGCGCTGGTTGTTCGGTGGCCTGGGAACAACCCAGTGGTTGCCGCCCTGGGCGCTGGAGTGGCATTGGAGCACCATGAAAGTGGTGTTGTCCCATCTGCCGATGATGCTGGTGTTTTGCTTTGTCGGCATGCTCACCATGCTGCTCTCGGTCGCCAGCCTGGAAACCGACTTCGCCACCGAATTTGATCTCAACCGTGTCATCCGCACCCAGTCCGGCACGGCAGCGCTGGGGGCAGTGCTGGGCGGTTTTCCCTGCATCATTTCGATAGGGCGCACCGCCATCAACCATAAAACTGGCGGCGGGGCCGTGGCAGGCGTGCTGGCTTCGCTGTGCTGTGTAGCCATGCTGCTCGGGGCCGGCAGCGTGATTGCTTACATCCCCAAAGCCGCGCTGGGTGGGCTGATACTCTACCTGGGCGTCAACCTGCTGAAACAATGGCTGTGGAATCAGCGCCGTAGCGCCAGCCGGCTGGAATTGGTCGAAATTACCTTGATCGTGGTGGTGGTGGCCAATGTCGGCTATTTGATCGGCTTTTTTACCGGGCTGGCCATCGCCTGCCTGATTTTCGTGGTGCGCTATAGCCGCCTGCCGCTGGTGGATAGCGCAAGCGATGTCTCGCTGTTTTCAAGCCGGGTGATCCGGCCGCAATATCAGGCCGAAATCCTGCAACAGCACGGCCATCGGGCCTTGTTGTATCGGCTCAAAGGCTATGTATTTTTCGGCTCGACCGCCAGCATCGACCAAATGTTTGAAAAAATCGACATGCATCAGCTTGAAGCGGTGGTGATTGATTT
>CAMBDR010000372.1 GCA_945864765.1 Janthinobacterium lividum
CGATCATCTGGCAGGCCATGATTTTGCTGACATCATTCTTTTTTGCGTTAAATCATGGGATACCGAGACCGCCGCCGAATTGGCCAAACCCATCATGGGCCCCAATACAGGCTTGATTTCGATCCAGAACGGTATCGACAATGAAGACAAGCTGACCAAAATCCTCGGCCCCAGCCATGTGATGGGCGGTATTTGCTATGTCTTTTCCAATATTATCGAACCCGGCGTGATTGCCCACCATCAATTTGGCCGGATTGTGTTTGGCGAGATGGATGGCCGCATTTCAGAACGCGCTACCGCCTTTGCCGCCGCTTGCGAACGCGCGGCCATTCCGGTGGAATGTTCAAGCCATATTCGGCGCGTGCTATGGGAAAAATACCTGGTGCTGGCCCCTTTGGCAGGCACCACCTGCCTGACCCGGCTACCGGTAAAATTTATCCGCGAACTAGCCGCAACCCGCTTGCTCTGGCAACAGCAAACCGAGGAGCTGATCGCCCTGACACGCGCCCTGGAAATTGATTTGGGTGACGACAGAATGAGCCAATGCCTGCAGTTTCTGGAATCGCTGGGGCCCAACAATTATTCATCCATGTGCCTGGATTTGCTCAACGACAGGCCGCTGGAGCTGGAAGCCCTGATTGGCCACGCGGTGCGCCTGGGCAAACGCCATGCGGTGCCAACGCCCGCCTTGGCCGTGGTGTATGGTGCGCTACTACCGTATCTGAAAGGCAAACCGCACCTTTGAACAATATTATGATGAGAAAAAACTCAACACATCAGCACTGCGCGCCAGCGTATCGCTCTTACCCAGTGCAATCAGTTCACGCGTAAAGCTCGATTCAAACAATAAATACGACGCCAGGGCCGAACCGCGCGCCTCAGTCGCACCGATCCCACCCAACATGGTGCGAATCGGCGCAGGCAAGCTATCAATATGGCGGCTGGCAATGTCATCGACTCGCTCCGAGGGCGCAATCACCAGTAACTCGACCGGGCGTAGCGGCATTTTTTCGCGAAATTCCGGCGGCAGCATGGATAGCGTCAGATTGATGCGGTTTAAACGCTCCACATCCACCGCTAAACTATCAAGAAAAATACTCGACATCGCATGCCCGGCAATTTGCGCCAGACTCGGATATTGCAAATTGGTGGCAATATTGCGCGCCGCTTCAGTCAAGCGGCCAGAACCCACCACCAACACCTTGGTCGCACCCAAATGAATGGCGGGCGAAATCGGAGCCAATTGGCGCATCGAACCATCGCCGCAATATTCTTGCTTGCCATTAATATACAACGGAATCGAGGGAAAAATAAACGGAATCGCCGATGAAGCCAGTAAATGCTCGACCCCGATTTGATCTTGCAAGGCGTGCCTTTGCATGCGCACCCAAGGCTGAATTTCTGCCAAGGTTTGATAAAAGGTAATATGCTGACCACCGCTATACGATGAAGCCGTTACCGCCAGTGCGTGCAATAATCCTTCAGAAAAAACACTGTCCAAACGGGGGAAATCGAGCATGCGGTGCAACAGGCTCACCAGCGGCGTATTATCGAGCAGCGACTTGGGGGGGGCGGCACGCCATTTACGTAACATCCAGCCAAACGATAATAAAGACAGCCAACGCGCACCCGAACGTAGCACGCCCAAAGAATCGGCCCGATACACTTGCGCCGCTTCAAAGTTTTCCCACACATCGGCCAAACGCTGTATCCCTTCGCCAAAATTATCAGCGCGACAAGCCAGCGCGGTGGCATTGATTGCGCCCGCCGAGGTGCCACAGATAATATCAAAAGGACAGCGCGCCGGCGGCCAGCCCGCTTCCCACAGGATGGTGGCAATCCCTTGCATCACCCCTATCTGGTAAGCTGCCCGCGCCCCGCCGCCAGTCAATATTACGCCAGTTTTTTTTCGTGTAGTCATATGTCAAGAGTAGCAGTTTCATTGCTGCTTGCGCGCAAGATTTGGCTTCAGGCCGAAAAAAGCGCAACGACGAACGATTTCGTAGGGTGGGCACCTGTGCCCACGCGTGCATCTACGTCACCAACGTGTACATCCACGTCGCACACGTATGTATCCACCTCGCACACGCGTGGGCACTGGCGTGCCCACCCTACATTCTTACTTACGTGCGATTTTGATCAGGAAGTTTTGCATCGGATCTTCACAGACCGAATTCCAGGTATTTTGATCCTGGCGGAAACGCTTCCATGGATCATAGATTTTCTTGAACTTGGGATTTTTCTTGGCTTCTTCATCCATCACTTCCACCGCCGCCTTATACGACGCTTCCATGATTTCTTCTGAAAAAGTACGCAACTTGACCCCATTTTTGATCAAACGCGCCAACGCCGCCGGGTTTTTGGCATCGTATTCTGCCTGCATGTTCACATGCGCTTCAAAGGTGGCCGCTTCCACCGCTGCCTGATATTGCTTGGGCAACTTTTCCCATTCTTTAATGCCGATATAAAACGAAATCTGTGGCCCAGGTTCCCACCAGCCAGGAGAATAATAAAACGGTGCCACTTTGTAAAAGCCCAGTTTTTCATCGTCATACGGGCCAATCCATTCTGCCGCATCAATCGTGCCTTTTTCCAGCGCAGGATAGACATCACCACCCGCAATTTGCTGTGGCACCATCCCCAGTTTTTGAATCACGCGACCGGCGAAACCACCGATACGCATTTTCACGCCTTTTAATTCTTCAACGGTTTTAACTTCTTTACGGAACCAACCGCCCATTTGGGTGCCGGTATTGCCGCCCATAAAATTGATAATGCCATAACCTTTGAAAAAATCACGCAATAAATCGCGCCCACCACCTTGATCAAACCAAGCCGTTTGCTGGCGCGAAGTGAGGCCAAATGGCACGGCGCAATCAAACGCAAAAGTAGGATCTTTACCAAAATAGTAATACGAAGCGGTATGGCCCATTTCCACCGTACCGGATTGCACCGCATTCATAACTTCGAAGGCAGGGACAATTTCGCCGCCGGCAAAGGAACGAATTTCGAATTTGCCATCAGTCAATGCGGCTACGCGCTTGCTGAACACATCGGCCGCACCAAAAATGGTATCAAGCGACTTGGGAAAGCTCGACGCCAAACGCCATTTAATGGCGGGTTGTGCATCGGCCTAAGCTGGCACTGCCAACGCAGCAGTCGATGCGCCCACAGCACCGACCGCACTTTTCTTGAGGAAGGAACGACGTTCCATAGTTTCTCCTAAACGATAAAAACCGACAAGCAACAAACCTTGCCATCCAAAAATCATAAGCCACAGTAACTTAGCCCAAAGCCAAGCAATTAGAAGCTTAACTCTACACTGCGCTGATTGTAGAGTGACAATGACTTTACTGCAATCGAATTTTGCACCATTCCAGTCAATTAGCAGTCAATCAGCCAATCAATGCGCAATCAATCAGCAATCAATTGCCGGCCACCACCATATTTTCAATCAAAATCGATCCGGTTTGCTTGGTGCCACGAATCAGGGTATCGCTGCCGATGGCCACAATTTGCGCAAACATGTCTTTTAAATTGCCGGCAATGGTGATTTCTTCCACCGGATATTGAATTGCGCCATTTTCCACCCAATACCCGCTGGCCCCGCGAGAATAATCGCCCGTCACATAATTGGTGCCCGAACCCATTAATTCGGTCACCAACAAACCCGTATGCAGACGTTTTAACATGGCTTTGAAATTATCGCGTGGGCGGGTCAGGTTCGAGCTAAAAATTAAATTATGCGAGCCACCCGAATTACCGGTCGATTGCATGCCCAATTTGCGTGCCGAATAGCAACTTAAAAAATAACCTTGCACCACGCCATCGCGCACCACCGCGCGCGCCGAGGTTTTTACGCCTTCTTCATCAAACGGGGCCGAACCAATGCCGCCCACTACATGCGGGTCTTCGGTCAGTTGAATGTGATCAGGGAAAACCTGTTGCCCCAAGGAATCGAGCAAAAAAGTGGATTTGCGATACAGCGCACCGCCCGATACCGCTTGCACAAACGCCCCCACCAAACCTGCGGCCAAGGGCGCTTCAAATAATACCGGGCATTGGCGGGTATCGAGCTTGCGCGCATTCAGGCGCGCCATGGCACGCTGGGCCGCGTAACGCCCGACTGCTTCCGGCTTGGCCATTTTTTTAACGTCGCGCACCGAAGAATACCAATCATCGCGCTGCATTTTATCGCCCTTGCCGGCAATCAGTGCCGCCGAAATGGTGTGGCGCGAATACGGGTAGCCACCAATAAAGCCGCGCGAATTGGCAAACACAAATTGGGATTGCTGGGCTTGGACGCTGACGCCATCGCTATTGGTGATGCGCGGGTCGAGATCAAACGCGGCGGCTTCGCAGCGTTGCGCCAAGACCACGGCTTGCTCTGCGGTAATGCGCCAGGGGTAGCATAAATGCAAATCCTGCGGATGCATTTCCAGCAAGTGGTTTTCGGGCAAATCGGCGCAATCGTCTTCGGCGGTAAAGCGCGCGATGTTATAGGCGGCATCGACGGTGGCTTGCAAAGCGGAAAGAGAAAAGTCAGAACTGCTGGCATTACCGCGTTTTTGCCCGACATACACCGTCACGGACATGCCCTTATCTTTATTTTGTTCGATTGTCTCAATTTCGCCCTTACGCACTGAAACCGACAAACCGCCGCCTTCAGAAATCTCGACTGCGGCGTCGGTGGCACCAATATGTTTCGCATAAAACAACAGATCACGCGATAATTGTTTCAATTGGTCTTGTGTGTGGATAAATACGGAATCATTCATGAGCGGGTTTTCTTCGCAATTCGATTAAAACAGTTATGATAGCAGTCGTTTTCATTTTTGCCTTGTGCCTTCTCTATTATGCCAAATCCCAACCGTGGTTCGTGTGGTTATCAATCCAACGAATTTGAAGAATCTTATGAGCGCCCTTCCCGCTCGCAAATGAAGCGCGAGAGTGATGCGCTGCAAAAACTGGGGGCCGTACTGATTGGGCACTCACGCGACCGGGTTAAAAGCGTCGAAATGCCGGAAGATGTACGCGACGCGATTTTAATGTGCCAGACCATTAAGGATCATGAGGGGCGACGCCGACAATTGCAATACGTTGGTAAAAAAATGCGCTCATTAACGCCTGAAGAGGTTGCCATTATCCAACAGACGATTGAAGGTTGGCAAGGTGCCTCCAAAGCCGACACCGCGCAATTGCACGCGCTGGAGCGCAAACGCGACAAATTGTTGACCGACGACAGCGTACTGACCACGCTGTTGGCCGAGCACCCGGAATTGGACGCGCAACACTTGCGCACGCTGATACGCAATGCGCGTAAAGAGCAAGCCGAGAACAAA
>CAMBDR010000373.1 GCA_945864765.1 Janthinobacterium lividum
TGCCAGTGCGGCCAATAGCCAATAGAGTTTTTTCATTTTTTCAATTATTGAGTTGTTCAAGCAGATGTTGCGCCATCACCCGCCCTTCGCGAATCGCATAATTGGTCCCGCGATCTTCCGGGTAAATTTGCGCCATGGTGCCTATCCAACCGTTGGCGAACGGGGTTTCGCGCCCCGGCACATAGCTCGAATAGCCACGCTCGGTAATTGGCTGGGCATAGTCAGCACGCCAGATGCGGTAATCGTTAATCCAACTACGCTGCATTTCCGGGAACATGCGCTGTAAATGACCCAAGGCAAAATCAAGATATTCAGCATCGCCATAACGCCACAGCGGGTCTTCTTTGGCCAGATAGCGCGACAGGAACACGATGTGCTTGCCCTGGTAATTGGCCGGGCTATCGAAATTGGTATGCTCGATCACGCCAACAAAGGGAAAGCCGGGGTCATTGACGTTAATCCAATAGGTATCGGACAAGCTGCGATCCAGTTCCAGCACCAGGCAGACATTACCCAGATATTTAACGCGCTGCCATTTTTCTTGCCAGGTCTGGCTCACGTGCTGCTTGAAGATCTCGCCAATAATCGGGAAGGCCGGCGTGAACAGGAATTGCTGGCCCGCGACGCTGTGTTGATCGGTAGAAACGGCACAAATGCGCTGGCCTTCGGTTTCCACCCCGGTGACCGCACCATGGTAGTGAATTTCGCCGCCCAAACGGGTAATTTCATTGGCCATGGCTTGCGCCAAACGGGCGAAACCACCTTTGAAATAAGCCAGTTGCTCGCCCCCCTTGGAATCGCGCGTGCTGCCGCGCAAAACCAGCTTTTTCCACATCCAGACCGCATTGATTTGATCCGCCACCACAGAGAACTTGTTTTCGATCAGGGGTTGCCACACCACCCGATACACGTTTTTTCCGCACAAGGGTTCCAACCATTCGCGGATGGTCAAATGTTCAATGCTGCGCCAATCGGTGACGCGGCGCACTTTGAGCACCAACAGGCCGAGGCGGATGCGATCCCAAAAACTGAGCGGTTTAAAGCGTAATAAATCGAGCGGGGTGGATAAGCGCCAATGGCGGCCATTGAAGTACATGCCGGTTTTGGAGGGCATGGTCATAATATCGCCTTCCATGCCCAATTCTTTGACCAAACCCGGCACATGGTCGTCGTTGTTAAACCAATGGTGGTAAAACTTTTCAATGGTCACGCCATCGCGAAATTCAAATGAACCGGCCAAACCGCCGGGTTGCGCATCGGAATCGAGCAAACACACGCTTTTACCAGCACGCGCCAACACCAGGCCAGCGGTAAGGCCGGCAAACCCTGCGCCAACGATGACGACATCATATATTTTCTTCATATTTTCTTTAACTTCAAATTTATTTTTTTGATTGATACAGATTATTCGACGGCACTGGCGCGAAACGTAATTTTGCGATTCAAGCCAAATTGCAAGGCCACCACCAGGGGCAGGGTGAGTGCCTTGGCCAGAAATTTATCCATGGACAAGCCATTCACCAGCAGCCATAACAGGCTTGACGACGCCAGATAGCCCAGCCCCGCCACCATAAAAAACAGCGCCAGCCGCTTAGCCGCAGAATCGCGCACGCCAAAGGTAATGACGCGATTGAGCACAAAGCTGATCAAGGTGCCCGCCATATAGCCCATGGCATTGGCCGCTTGCACGCCCATGCCCGCGTGCGAGGCAAAATAATAGACCAGCATATCGGTCATCACGCCCGTACCGCCGCACAGGCAGTAGAGGATAAATTGACGGTTCAGACGGTTGAATAAGCGCTTTAACATGGGTCGGTGGCGCTTTGCGTAGTACTTTGATCAGGCAGATTCAATTTATCCGCCACAATGTATAAGGGCCGCCCTTTACTCTCTTCAAACATACGCGCCACATATTCACCTTGAATCCCGATCAGCAAGGTTTGCACCCCACCAAAAAAGGTAATCGCGGTAACAGTGGTGACCACGCCCGGAATCGGATAATTGGCAAACAGTTTGGCCCACAACAAATATAAGGCACCGCATACCCCCAGCGTGACGGCAAATAAGCCAAATTGGGTGGCCAAAGCCAAGGGCTTGGCAGAAAAGGAAAAAATGGCGTTAGCGGCAAATTTCAGCATTTTCATCAACGGGTATTTGGTTTCCCCGGCAAAACGCTGGTCACGATCATATAAAAACGCCGTGCTTTTAAAACCGATCCACGGCACCATGCCGCGAATGAAGCGATGGCGCTCGCGCATGGTTTTTAACACATCCACCACCCGGCGCGACATGATGCGAAAATCCCCCGTGTCTTTGGGAATATCGACATCGCATAAGCGACTCAAGACCCGGTAAAAGGCAGCGGCGCTGAATTTTTTAAAGGCGCTTTCGCCTTTGCGGCTACGGCGTTGGCCATACACCACATCAAACCCCTGTTGGGCTTGCTCAAACATGGGAGCGAGTAATTCGGGCGGGTCTTGCAAATCGGCATCAATCAAGGCGACCCAATCGCCCTGGGCAAAATCAATGCCTGCCGTGACCGCAATTTGATGGCCGAAATTGCGCGAAAAGCCGATGACTTTAACAAACGAATGTTGCGCCGCCAAAGACGAGAGCATCGCCAAGGAATGGTCGCGCGAGCCATCATCGACAAATAAATATTCGACTTGCACTTGCCCGGCCATATCCTGGCGCACTTTGGCCAGACGCGTAAATAAGGCGTCGATACATGCTTCTTCATTAAAAACCGGCACCACGACCGTTAAAACTTTATTCATCACACGCCCATTCCTTTAACGATTGAAACGTCTTCCAATCGATCCAACTAGCAGTAAATCCAGCATTATAAAGCAATCGCAGGTATTACCGCATTAAGTTGGTGTCTGAATGGGTCTGCACTCACGCTACAGTACAGGAGAACACTTTTTGAAGATGCACGGGTTTGTGGATGATAACGGCTTTTTGATCAAGGCAATGATTTCCAGCTTGAAATACACGATCATTAATTAATTACATAAATTCCGCCTTTTCGACCAAACCCAAAAAATGTGCGATATACATCATTCATTTGGATCTCGCCGTTAAGCAAAACCTGCAAAACACCTAATTCCCATAAATCATCAATCACGCCGTGCGCACCCCGAGCCAGGCTTTTCGGTGGCAGTTTGACAGCAAAATCGCCAGTCAGCAAATCATCCACCAAAGTTTCCAATGTTTTGTGCGTGCGCCATTTTTCTTCAATTTGGTGCAGCGGGATTGGTAATTGCAATTGGCCCACCAGGGGACGAAATACCAATTCTACCCAAGGATGATTGCTAAAAATTTCCTTTGGGCGCACATCCGATTTCGCATATCGCCCCTTAAAAATAGCCCGTCCATCCAATACCTGCGAACACGTTTGCTCCACCATCTCAGCCGCGCCTGCCAATGTGGCCATAAAACTTTTGGGGCTAACAAAGCCCAAACTGTCTTGCAAGCAATTAATCAACCAAACATAGGGCGGCGCATGGGGCGATACCTCGCCCATTCTGCGGCCAGTGAGTTCATGAAAAACCTTGGCCTGTACATCCTCATCAATATTGAGCGGTTTTGGCGGAAAAAACTGGCCATCCCTTTTATTTTGCAACCATGTTTGCCCTAATTGATGGCATATATCGCGAAACAACGCGCCTGCCTCGGGATGATTGGCGAGATGACGAAAAAATAAGGAATAGAAATCGCAACGCCGCCACAATTCCTTTTTATAGGGCAACAATTGATCCGCATCTTGCGATTGCTGCACGATACCAGTCATCATGTCTGGCCGCAGAAAAATCTTGCAACGGATATGCCGGGTATTGCGCACCTCGCGTGCTACTTGCATCAACCCTTTCAACCAATGCAAAGTATCGGCCCAATTATCTGCCAACTGTTCCAAACTATCAAACAACACCATATGCATTTGATCTGCGACAGCCAAGCGCGCATCTGCGCTCTCTAATGCTGCTTTGAATTTATTCGGGTTGGCATGCACCCATGCCACTCTTTGCTCCCAATTGGCCAGCAAGGCAAACTCACCATCAAAACCCAAGCCGTGCGCCAGCACCGCACGCCAGACGGCACTTGTGAAAGTCTTGTCTTTGCCATGGTAGTGCTGCCACAGCAGCGCCAAAGTAGCACGGTCCGGCACCTCGTCCCGGTTCAGGTTTTCGCCAAAACCATAGGCAGTAACAAGATGCCGCCGCTCAGACTCTTGCGCCCACCTTGCGACATTTTGTTGGTGCGCAACTGAACCAAGATAATGCCATAAATGGGTTTTACCAAATCCGCAATACCCTTCAACCAGCGTCACGTCAAAAGCTGCGGCATTAACATGGCTGCTGGGTAAAAAAGTCATGCGTGTCTCGCTCGTCATGGCAGTATTGCCAAAGCTTGTACACACATCACGAATACCAGTACGTAAAATTATTGTTTTCTCTAAATCATTCATCTTAATCATTTACTCGTTCAAGCACCCACTTTTGCAAAGCACCAAAGGTCGCGGCAATGTGCAGCTCACCGACACCCCCCTCCTCTTCCCGCAACAGCGGCGTGTATTCTTGAAACAGCGCATTCCAGTCTATCCGTATTGGAAAATGGGGCGCGAATTGGTCATCCATTTGCGGCAGGAAAGCATCCGACATGTCCGCTTGCACGTCAATTCCCGGTAAGCCCCCATCGCCGACTGCTGGCGTTGGGCGATCATACAGGTTTTCGGCGAACACTTGATAAGCATGTTGGCGAAAGCTGGCAACCCGCGTTTCCTTGTCCCCTTGTGGCGACAATGCTTGCACCATCGCTATTTTTGTACGTACCCGCTTACACACTGCCGGACGTTGCTGCCAATGTGAAAATAATTGCCTGTAGCCATCCCAATTTTGTGTGCTATCCGTCGCAAACAGTAGGGCTGTATCGGCGAGGGTTGTGATTGCAATCGCTGCCACATCATGAAAACCGGCACGACTGTCGATCAATACCACGTCCGCTTGTGCCCGCTTTTCCAGAATTTTCACCAAGGTGCGCATTCTTTTGGCGAACGTTTGCATCTCGCCGCCCGTCTTTTTGGCAGGTACATCGGCATATACCCGTGCCAATTTGGTGAGGTAGGCGGTTTCATTGCGCCCCATGGCTGGCGCAACCCAGATTCCAGCTTTGGATTTCACACCTGCATCACTTGCTTCGTCGAATTCGTCTTCGTTCTCGAGTACAAACAAGGGGCTGCTCACCAATAATTTGCTCAATAATTCACCATCTGCCTGATCCACTGCGTCTTCTACAAACCAATCAACCAGACCAAACATGTCCACTTTCTCGGGCGGCA
>CAMBDR010000374.1 GCA_945864765.1 Janthinobacterium lividum
TATCAAGCCAAATGCAAAGAGCTTGATTTATTAGGCACCATCTTACTCACACCGGAAGGCATCAATCTGTTTCTGTGCGGCATGCGCAACCAGATTGACGCCATGCTGGCCTGGTTGCGTAGCGACCCACGTCTGGCCGATTTGCAGGCCAAAGAAAGTTTCTCCAGCAAACGCGCTTTCAAGCGCATGTTGGTCAAATTGAAATCTGAAATCATCACCATGCGCCACCCATTAATTCGCCCCGAACTCGGGCGCGCGCCAGCGGTGGATGCGCCCACGCTCAAGCGGTGGTTGGATCAAGGCGTGGATGATGAGGGCCGCGCGGTGGTCATGCTGGACACCCGCAATGCGTTTGAAGTGGATGTGGGTAGTTTTGACGATACCATTGATTATCGGATTACCAAGTTTAGCGAATTCCCGGATGTGATTGCCACGCAACGCGAGCAATTGGCCGACAAAACCGTGGTCACCTTTTGCACTGGCGGCATTCGCTGTGAAAAAGCCGCCATCCACATGAAAAATGTGGGCTTTGAGCATGTGTATCAGTTGGAGGGCGGGATTTTAAAGTATTTTGAAGAAGTCGGCGGCGCGCACTACCATGGCGACTGTTTTGTGTTCGATTACCGCACCGCGCTCAACCCCAACCTGGCACCTTCGACCAAGGTCGGGTGTTATACCTGCCGTGCGATTTTGACGGAAGAAGAGCAAGCCTCACCCGAATACAAGCTGGGTGTGTCTTGCCCGCATTGCTTTAAAAAACTGCTTGGCTAATTTATTTAAAAATTTATTTTCCAGCAACAAAAAAGCCCGCCAGCTTATTCACGTCCGCCGGGGCCAACACCCCGGCTGCTGAGCGCAAGCGCATATAGGCTTGCAGGTAGTTGTAGCGCGCCTGGGCCAAATCACGCTGCGCCGTATAGTATTGCTGGCGTGCATTCAATAAATCCAGATTAATCCGCACCCCACCCTTAATACTCTGTTGCGTCGCCGTGATCAGCAAACGCGCTGATTCTACCGCCTTATTCAAGGCATCCAGCCGCGCCACACTGCCCACCACGGTATTATATTGGCGCTGCAAATCATTGAGAATGCGATCCGAACGCACATCCTGATCCGCTTTGGCGCGCATATAATTGGCCGTTGCCTGAGTCGAACCGGCACTGACCGCCCCGCCAGAATACAGCGGAATACTCAATTGAATGCCCACGCTGCGGTTCACGTTATCGGTATTTAACACCGTGATCGACTCCGACGTACTTTTAGAATAACCGGCCACCAAATCCAGCCGTGGCGCATGGCCTGCACGGTTGCGATTCAATTCTTGGCGCGCCACTTCAATCGCATGAACCTGCGCTTGCAATTCAGGATTATTCGCCACCGCCAAGGCCTTCCATGCAGCAAAATCGGCGGGTTGCAAAGGCATCACTTTAAAGTCGCCGCTTAAACTATCAATCTGCCCAACTTCATGCCCAACAATGGCGGCTAAAGCGGCGCGCGACACGGCTTGCGCATCCCGTGTTTCAACCACTTGCGCTTCCGCCAAATCCAGCCGCGCCTGAGTTTCCAGGACATCGGTTTTGGTGCCCTCGCCTTTGGCAAACAATCGCTCATTGACTAACTTTTGCTCCGCCAGCGTATCACGTTGCGCGCTGGTCAAATTCAGTTGATCCGATGAAAACAACAGTTCAACATAGGCACTGATTAAGCGCACCATTAACTCGTGATGGCGGCTTTGGAATAAGGCTTCGCTCGATTTGGCCTGAGCCATGCCCTGATAATAACGCGCCACCCCTTCAAGATTGAGAATGGGTTGGCGCAGGTTTAAACTGGCGGATGAACTGGTATATTCCGGGTGCGTCACACTCCCGTTTTGCGTATAATCGGAGCGATTTTTATTGGAGGAATAATTGGCCGATACCACTGGCAACAAACCCGCGCGCCCGATTTGCTTGTTGGCCATACCTGAATCGTTTTCAAATTTGGCCGAACGATAGGTGGAATCATTTTGCAAGGCATCCTGATAGGCTTGCAGCAAACCCCAGGCAGATGCGCTACCGCTCACCGATAGTGCCGACAATGCCAGCACCATCCCCAGCTTGGCCGCCATGGTGCGGCCCGGTTGGTTTGCCACCGAATTTTTCACCGTTTTTGCCGCCGATTTTGTCACCGCGTTTGCCGCCGATTTTGTCACCGCGTTTGCCACCGAATTTGCCACCGAATTTGTCACAATCATTCCTCTCGTAATGCCGACCCAACCCGATCCATCAAAGGTTTGATCAAATAATTTGCCAATGTCCGCTCGCCCGTTTTCACAAACATATCCACCGGCATACCCGATTGTACCTGATGATGCGCCAGCAATTTTTTACCTGCTGGTGTCACCTTGGCTTTCATTTTATAATACGGCGCGCCATTTCTTTCATCTGTTAAGCGGTCTGGCGACACATTTACCACAATACCGGGAATGTTCGGTGTTGTATTTAGGTTAAATGCCGAAAAAGTCAATTCAACTGCCAGCCCGGCCTTTACTTTATCGATTAAATTTACGGGAATTTGGCCTTCGATCACCAGTTCATCTTCACCGGGCACAATTTCCATCATTTTGGCACCGGGTTGTACCACGCCGCCATTGGTAAATACCGTTAAGCCAACCACGATACCCGCCACCGGCGCTTTCACATCGGTACTGGCGCGATCCGCATCCTGGCTGGTTAAGCGCTCTTCGAGACTGGTTGATTCGCGTTTCAGATCGGATAATTGGGTGCGCACCTCACGTTGCACTTCTTGTTGACGTTGTGAGCGGCGCAATTCCAATTCGGCAATTTGACGCTTGGTGCGGCCAATATTACCGGTATCTTCCGCAATGGCCCCATTCATTTGCGCCATGCTGCGCTCCAAGTCCAATAAGCGGGCGCGCGCCACGTAACCATCTTTGACCAAATCGCGCATACTATCCACTTGTTCCTGAATGATTTTCTTTTGTAGCTTTTTATTATCACGCGATTCTTCGATACCTTTGATTTGCAACTTCAAACCCGCGATATTTTCACTCACTGCCGCCAATTCATTTTGCAAGGCATTTTTGCGCGAACTAAATAATTGGTTTTGCATGTCAATATTGGCCGCCACCCGAGGGTCTTTGCGCGCGGCTTCCAATTGCGCGGGAAGGGTAATGCCGGATTTTCCATCACGCTCAGCGGCGAGGCGCGCTTCGGTTGCCAGCGCACTGTAATATTGAGTGCGTGAAATCTCTGCCTCAGCTTTGGGGCGAATATCATTCAGGCGCAGCAAGACTTGGCCCGCCACCACTTTATCACCCTCTTTGACCAAAATTTCCGTCACCGTGCCACCCGCTTGGTGCTGCACCGCTTTACGATTGCTTTCCAACACCACCGTACCAGAAACGGGCACCCCTTTATCCAAGGGAGCCAGCGTGGCCCACAGCACCGCGCCGCCCACCCCCACCAACACAATCAACCAGCCAAGACGGCTATAGGCTTTGGCATCGGTATTAATCCCGAGGTCTGCGGTATCGCGCGCCACCACGTCGGTGACCTGATCTTTTACTGCTATCAATTTACCCATATCTACTCCTAATTTCCGGCCATGTTGCCGGGGGGATTATTCGCCCCGATTTGTGCTTGCTGCTGGGCTTGCTGCTGGGCTGCCAGTTGGGCTTGCTGTTGATTGGCTTCATTCAGTGCCGCCAACACTTGAGGGGTCGGGCCATACATTTGCGCCACGCCCTCACGCAACAGCAATAACTTGCTGGTGGAACCGATAATACTGGTGCGGTGGGTAATCAAAATCACGGTTTTACCACGTGCGCGCATTTCGTTCACGGCCAGCACCAGCGCTTGTTCACCGGCGTCATCCAGGTTTGAATTAGGTTCATCCAACACCACCAGCGCAGGCATGCCATACAGGGCGCGCGCCAGGCCGATGCGTTGCTTTTGCCCACCGGACAAACCCGCACCGCCGTCGCCCAGGCGAGTATCGTACCCTTGCGGCAGGCGCAAAATCATGTCATGTACGCCCGCCAATTTGGCCGCTTCCACCACCAGATCCGAGTCTTGCGTGCCAAAGCGGGAGATATTTTCACTCACGGTGCCAGCGAATAATTCAATATCTTGCGGCAAATAGCCAATATGTGGGCCGAGTTGATCTTTATTCCATTGGAAAATATCCGCCCCGTCCAGCCGCACCTTGCCCGTGCCTGCTGGCCAAACACCCACCATTAAACGCGCCAGCGTAGACTTACCGGAGCCGCTCGGCCCAATCACGCCCAATACATCGCCCGGCAGAACGGCAAAATTCAAACCTTTTAACACTGGCACCATCGAACCCGGTGGCGCGGCCGAGACGCCTTCAAGCGTTAAGCCGCCCAATGGTGCAGGTAAAGGCATACCCGCTTGGCGCGGTGGGTTGTCTGCCAATAAGGCAGAGAGACGACCGTAGGCACTACGGGTTGAACTCAAAGTTTTCCACACGCCAATCACCTGTTGTACCGGGCTGAGGGCGCGGCCCACCAAAATCGATGCGGCAATCATCATGCCGGGTGTCATTTTTCCTTCGATCGCCAACAGTGCGCCATAACCCAACACCACCGATTGCAAAGAAATTTGCACAAATTTGGTGAGCGCGCCGACAATACCGGCTTTTTCACTCGCTTCAGCTTGCAATTGTAAAAATTTGCCGTGCATTTTGAGCCAACGACTCATTAAATTAGGCAGCATGCCCATCGATTCAATCACTTCCGCATTGCGCAAGTTATTGGTCGCCAAATTACCCGAAGCAATCGCCATGGTGCTGGCATCGGCCAGCGGTTGGCGCGACACGACTTCTTGTGCAATGGCCAAAGCGATCAAAATCACCACACCAACCAAGGCAAACATCCCCAGTGATGGCTCAAAAAAGAAAATAATGGCCAAATTGATGGGAAACCAGGGCGCATCAAAAAACGCAAACAGCGCGTTACCGGTTAAGAATTGGCGCAAATTGGTCAGGTCGGCCAAGGCCTGACCCGCATTGCCACCAGCGCGCTTTAAATTCTGCTCAAACGCCGCAGTATAGACGCGGGTATTCATGTGCATGTCGAAACTGGCCCCCACCCGCACCAGCACAAAGCTGCGAATCAATTCAAGTGCCCCCATAAATACAAAGGCACCCAACATCATAATGGTGAGCATCCACAAGGTGGTTTCGTTCTGGCTGGCCAAAACCCGGTCATAAACCTGCAACATGTAGATGGAAGGAACCAACATCAACAAATTGATGATGGCGCTGAAAACACCGACGGTACGAAATGTGCCTTTGAAAGCCAA
>CAMBDR010000375.1 GCA_945864765.1 Janthinobacterium lividum
ATAGCGCATCAAGCCACTGGCACGGCTGCTAATGGCCAGAATCGACATCCGATCCGCCAATTCATTGCCTTCCACCCCCACGTGCCCGTTCACATGAAACACTTCCACTTCATCCTTCAGTAGTTGGTGCAGGGCAAACATTTCTTTGATCAGTTCCAGATTTTTAATCTCGCCACCCGCCTTGGTCCAACCCTTCTTTTTCCAGCCTGCCGCCCACTGCGTAATGCATTGAATCGCATATTTCGAATCGCAAAAAATCGCCACTGACCTGCCAGCCTTGATTTCATTTTGCGCCATCATCAAGGCCTGATGAAAGGCGTTCAGTTCAGCCGTGTTATTGGTGCCCCTCGGGTTGTACAAACCGTACCATAATTCGGCCACCGCGCCGTCACGGTACACGGCAATCCCGGAACCAGCCTTGCCAGGGTTGGGGTCGCAGCCGCCATCGGTGAAAATTTTCACATCAAAAGCCATTTTGGCTATGTCGGCGGCGGTGTGGGTCTTGGGTGATGCGCTGGCAGATGCCGAAGGGCGTTTGGTCGGAAAGCCCGCAGCCGCAGGGGCAGGGTTGGCTGAGGTGGCCGCCGCATGGTTGTTGAACGCTGCCTCGGCTGCGCTCAAGCTTTCAAAGGATTTGTATTTCGCCCCGGCGAATTTATCGATTTGCGTCTTGCACGTTGCCCAATCGGTGAAAATACCTGTCTTTCTGCCCACCCACACCACATAATATTTCTGAGCCACGCTGCATTCCTTTAAAAAATTCAAATCGCGATGATACGCCAATATTTCATCAAATAGATAAAGTTGTTACGACTTGTGTTTCAGGATGCAAATATAGCTTAATCGGTGCTACCATCTGAGGTAATTTCTGGCGTTGCCAGATTCATCATTTTCCTCATAGGTGCCACCATGTCAAGTCCTTCCGGCATAAATGCCATTGATGCGCTCGTTTTCTCAAGCTGGAACGTCGGCTATAATTCACCTGCCACCGTGACGTATAGTTTTTTGACTGCGCTGCCGCCCCAAGCCACGTCAGAAGATGCTTTCAACTTTAGCCCTTTAAACGATGCGCAACGGCAAGAAGTTCGCTCGGCCTTGGCACAATGGGCTTCCGTAGCCAACCTGACCTTTGTGGAGGTGGAAGGTGATGGCGGCAATACCGGGCAAATTCGCTTGGGCTCGAATGATCAACAAAGGCAAAGTTCCGGGTATTCTGATTTGCCCGTCAATGACCCGACGGTTCCGGTCTATACTTATTTTGATAATCAACCCGGCAGTTCAGATGATTTTCGACCCGGTTCCTATGATAGAACTGTTTTCCTGCACGAAATTGGCCATGCAATAGGCTTAAAACACCCCGGCAACTACAATGGCAACTCGGGTGGTGGCACGCCGCCCTTTTTGCCCAGTAATATTGATAATACCGACTATACTTTGATGTCTTATAACGATGGCCAATCACAAACCTCTTTTTCCCGTTATCCGACTTCACCCTTGTTGCTGGATATACAGGCCGTTCAGTTTATTTACGGTGCCAATACCACCTGGCATACGGGTAACGATGTCTACCGCTTTTTTAATGATGATGCGCCGCGCGCCATTTGGGATGCGGGCGGCAGTAATATCTTCGATTTTTCTGCCACCTCCCAAGGTGCCACCATTAATTTGAATGCGGGTACCTTTAGCGAAACCGCACCGGGTTTAAATAATGTGGCCATTGCCTACAATGTGGCCATCAATACCGCCGTTGGTGGTAGCGGCGATGACAATATCCATGCCAATAACGCCGGCGATACGTTGACCGGTAATGATGGTAATGACTTCTTTTACCTGGGCAGTGGGCGCGATACCGTCAATGGCGGTAATGGGGAAGACAAGGTTACTTTTACCGGCATTTCGACCAATTACCAAATTTCCCGCAGTGGCAGTGGCTTTGTCGTGCAAAACCGCACCGTCGTGGGCGATGTGGATACCATCAGCAATGTGGAATCGTTTGTATTTTCAAATAATGTTGAAATTCGTGCCTCATCCATCGGTGTCAATACCGCACCCATCGTCGCTCGCCCCTTGAGCGATGTGTATGCGGGTGCCGGCAAAGCCTTCAGTTTGCAAGCCGGCAGCGCTTTTTCCGACGCCGATATTGGCGATATTTTGCACTATACCGCCTTGCAAACCAATGGCTTGGCCTTGCCTTCCTGGCTGCAATTTAATGGTAGCACCGGTAGCTTTAGTGGCACCCCGAATGCGAGTCAATTAGGCAATGTGTTTGTCAATGTTACGGCCATTGATGGTAGTAATAGCGCGGTGAGTAATAGCTTCCACATTAGTACCATTATCAATTACGGCAACCAATTTACCAATACGGCAGGGGTGAATAGTTTTATTGGCAGCAGCGCGCTGGATGATGTGGTCTACAATGGCCTTCGTTCCAATTTCACCATCCGCTCTACAACAGGCACGGGTATCAATTTAAACAGCAGCTACACCATCACGCAAGGTGGCGTGACCGACACCCTGGTCGGCGTGGATAGAATCAAGTTTGCCGATGCCACCGTCGCCCTGGATATTTCCGGCCATGGCGGCCAAGCCTACGGCTTATATCAAGCCACATTTAATCGTACCCCCGATTTGGGCGGGTTGGGATATTGGATTAATGCACTCGATATAGGCGTGACTTTGATTGATGTGACGAGAACTTTTATCAGCAGCCCGGAATTTGTCGCCACCTATTCCAATTTGAATACGGCTGATTTCGTTAATTTGGTGTATGTCAATGTATTGGATCGAAATGCGGATGCGGGTGGTACGGCATTTTGGCAAAATGATTTAAATTTGGGCCGGATAGACCGTGCGGGCATGATGTTGCAGTTTGTTCAATCACCCGAATTTCAAGGCAATTTGGCCGCTTCGGTTGGGAATGGCTTTGCCTATACCCCCTTCTTGGGCTAGGGTGTACTGCCGTAGCCCGTTTCGACCAGTTTCGACCAGTTTCAAGTATAATGCTGCGTTTGGCGCGCATGTGATTCGCATGTGATTCGCATACGACTCGCATGGCGCGCACGTGGGGCATTAATTCAGCCTGAATGGATTGATTTTGAGCTATAGCGTTAAAGAAATGTTTTATACCTTGCAAGGCGAGGGCGCGCAAACCGGGCGGGCGGCGGTGTTTTGTCGTTTCTCCGGCTGTAACCTTTGGTCTGGCAGAGAAGCTGACCGCGCCAGCGCCGTTTGTCGCTTTTGCGATACCGATTTTGTTGGCACCGATGGCAGCGGTGGCGGCAAATTTGTGGATGCCGCCAGCCTGGCCGCGCAAGTCAACCAATTTTGGCCAACTCACCATACTGAACGCAAATATGTGGTGTTTACCGGCGGTGAACCGCTGCTCCAGCTTGACCCGCCCTTAATCGATGCCATGCACCGGCACGGCTTTGAAATCGCCATCGAAACCAATGGCACTTTGCCCGTGCCGGATGGGGTGGACTGGGTTTGCGTCAGCCCCAAAATGGGTGCGCATCTGCTTCAAACCAGGGGCAATGAAATCAAGGTGGTGATTCCGCAGGCGCAGCAAGTGTTGGCCGACTATGAAAAGCTTGAATTCCAACATTTTTTTGTGCAAGCGATGGATGGCCCTGATCTGGCGCAAAATGTGCAAACCGCCATTGCCATCTGCAAGCGCTCCCCCCAATGGCGGCTCAGTGTGCAAACCCATAAATTCCTTCAAATACCTTAAATTGCAGCCCTGTGCTGAAAACTCATGCTCACCATTACCCGTAAGTTGGAATTCGATGCCGGTCATCGCATTCCCGATCATAAAAGCCAATGCCGCAACCTGCATGGACACCGTTACACCCTCGAAATTACCTTGGTGGGTGCGGTGATCGAAGAAGAGGGTAGTTCCGACAATGGCATGATCATGGATTTTTCTGATATCAAAGCGCTGGCCAAGCAGCATTTGGTCGATGTTTGGGATCATGCATTTTTGGTCTATGAAAAAGATCACGCGGTGCGCGATTTTCTGGCCAGTTTGCCGGATCATAAAACGGTGATCATTAACCGCATTCCTACCGTAGAAAACTTGGCTCGCACCGCGTTTGATATCTTAAAAGCGGCTTATTCTGACCGCTTTGGCACCGGTTTGCATTTGCAGAAATTAGTTTTGCATGAAACCCCCAATTGCTGGGCGGAAATTAGCGAGGCCTGAGCAATGCGCGAAGCCATTTATATGCAGCAAGCGCTGTCGCAAGCCCACAATGCCTATATTTTGGGTGAAGTGCCGGTTGGTGCGGTGGTGGTTAAAGATGGCGCAATCATTGCCACCGGGTTTAACCAACCCATCGGCGAACATGACCCTACCGCCCATGCCGAAATCATGGCTTTGCGCGCTGCCGCCACCTTGCTTGGCAATTACCGTTTGCCCGGTTGTGAATTGTATGTGACGCTGGAGCCGTGCGCCATGTGCGCAGGTGCCATGATGCATGCGCGCCTGGCACGCGTGGTGTATGGCGCGCCCGACCCCAAAACCGGGGTGGCTGGTTCGGTGATGAATTTATTTGAGCAAGCGCAGTTAAACCATCAAACTCAAGTGTTGGGCGGCGTGTTGGCCGAAGCCTCAGCCAGGTTGTTGCGTCAATTCTTTGCCGAACGGCGCGCCGCACAAAAGTAATCCAATGCGGGTAAAAAGTGCTATCCTGACTTTCCATTGCAAAACCGAGGGCTTGTTATGAAACATTTAAGTGGTCTGGACGCGACTTTTTTACATCTGGAAACGCCGGAAATGCCCATGCATGTCGGTGGCCTGTGTTTGTTTGATTTGGGGCCCGCTTACCATAGCAAAGCCAAAGGGCAGGCTGCGCTCAGTTTTTATGATGAAGTCAAACAACATGTCAGCCTACGCATGCATTTGGCCAGTGTCTTCACCAAAAAATTGGCTTTGATGCCCTTTGATTTGGCCAATCCGATGTGGATCGAAGCCAGTGATATCGATTTGGATTACCACGTGCGTCAAATCACCCTGCCCAAGCCGGGCACCATGGCGCAATTGGAAGCCTATGTTGGGCGTTTGCATTCCAGTTTGCTCGATCGCAGCCGCCCTTTGTGGGAGTTTTATATTTTTGATGGTTTGCAATCGGGTCAGGCCGCGTTTTATTCCAAAATTCATCATGCCGCACTGGACGGGCAGGGCGCTGCCGTCATGGCGCAAGCCTTGCTTGATATCGGGCCAGTGCCGCGCGAGGTTGCGCCCCCGCCAGCACGCGCGCGCCCGCCCTATTTGCCATCCGTGCGCAGTATGCTCAAAGCGGCACTGAGCAATACGGCCAGCCAA
>CAMBDR010000376.1 GCA_945864765.1 Janthinobacterium lividum
GATTTTAAGAGACATCAAGGAGTCTGGCAATAGTGACTAAAGCGCCAACAAACAACGCACACTGCGGCAAATCCCACACAATCACCTACTTGCCGCAACAAACCACGCGCAAAAAAAAATGATCACGAGCAAAACCCGTAATCATTTGATTTCATTGAAGTTTTTTGGTGCGGCTGGCGGGGATCGAACCCACGACCCTTGGCTTCGGAGGCCAATACTCTATCCACTGAGCTACAGCCGCGTAGAGAAAAATCGATGAAGACCCGAAGGATATACGATTTTTTGCGATTCGTCCATTTAAAAACACAATTAGAGTTCCAATTGAGGCCTTTTCCGTCTATAATTTCGGGTTTGGCGAAGGTTGCATGTCGTTTTCCGCGATCCGCACCCACTCAACCGGCTTAAAACTTTGCACTAAGGACATTATGAGCAGCGCACACAACGAACATGAATCGGCTATCAAGACCCCAAAACAATTGGCAGTCGCCGTTTTTGCCGCTTTTGCGGTGCCTATTATCTGCATTATTTTATTGGTTATCTATGTCACTGGCGAATTGCGCACCGGCGCAGGCTCGCAAGGGCAAACACCCGATGCCATTGCGGCCCGTATCAGCCCGGTAGCCGATGCGGGCTACAAACTCAATAACCCCAATGCCGTGAAAGAATTGCAAAGCGGCGAAGCCATTTACACATCTACCTGCGCCGGCTGCCATGGCACAGGTGCCGGAGGCGCACCCAAAGTGGGCGACAATGCCGGCTGGACAGCCCGCATTGCCCTTGGCTACGAAGGCTTGCTTAAATCAGCCATCGCAGGCAAAGGTGGGATGCCAGCCAAAGGCGGCAACCCCGATCTGGACGATGTTGAAATTGGTCGCGCCATTGTGCATATGGTGAATAAATCCGGCGGCAAGTTCGCAGAACCAGCCGTCAAGCAAGCCGCACCTGCTGCCAGTGCCGCAGCTTCGGCCAGTGCAGCGGCCCCCGGTGCAGCGGCCCCCGGTGCAGCGGCCCCGGCCAGCGCATCGGCTGCTGCTTCTGCTGCTTCAAGTGCCTCAGCCAGCGTAGCGACGCCCGGCGTAGCGACGCCCGGCGTAGCGACGCCCGGTGCCTCAGCCCACAAATAAGCACCTGCCGCCCAACAAAAAAGCCGATCTGTGATCGGCTTTTTTTCGTCCCAAATCTACCCACCTCTACCCCAAAAACAATCGATACACCGGATTACTACTTTCATCCCAATAACGATAGCCCAAAGTTTTTAAGAACGACTGAAACATTTGCGTATCATTTTTCGGCACCTGCAAACCCACCAACACACGCCCGACATCGCCCCCCTGGCTGCGATAATGAAACAGCGAGATATTCCAATCCGGCGACATGCTGGTTAAAAACCGCGCCAAGGCACCGGGACGCTCAGGAAATTCGAAGCGATACAATAATTCATCCTGCGCCAAACTGCTCTTGCCACCGACCAAATGCCGAATATGCAACTTCGACAATTCATCGTGCGATAAATCCAGCGTCGTGAAACCGTGCTTCTCAAAATTGGCCGCCAATTGGGTCGATTCATACCGATTGCTGATTTGAATTCCGACAAAAATATGCGCATTTTTCTCGTTGCCGATACGGTAATTGAATTCGGTCACACTACGCGGCCCGATCAATTGACAAAAGCGCTTGAAGCTGCCGCGCTCTTCCGGTATCGTCACCGCAAACACCGCCTCGCGTGATTCGCCCACCTCAGCCCGCTCGGCCACAAAGCGCAAACGGTCAAAATTCATATTCGCGCCACTGGCAATGGCCACCAAACTTTGATTACTGACCGGCTCACGGGTCAAACTGGCACGCTCCACATAGGCTTTCATGCCGGCAATGGCCAAGGCCCCGGCTGGCTCCAAAATGCTGCGGGTATCCTGAAACACGTCTTTAATCGCCGCGCACACGGCATCGGTATCGACCAAAATCACGTCATCGACGTATTTTTGCGCCAGACGGAAAGTTTCGCGTCCCACCAATTTCACTGCCGTACCATCGGAAAACAAACCCACATCATGCAACGTCACCCGCTCGCCCGCTTTTAAACTGCGCGCCATGGCGTCGGAATCGGTGGTTTGCACGCCAATGATTTTAATATCCGGCCGAATTTGCTTGATATAAGTCGCCACACCGGCAATTACACCACCACCGCCAATGGCCACAAACACCGCGTGGATCGGGTCGGCATGCTGGCGCAAAATTTCCATGCCAATGGTGCCTTGCCCGGCAATCACTTGCGGATCATCAAACGGATGAACGAAGGCCAAGTGCAATTCTTGCTCCAGCTTTTGCGCATGATCAAAGGCATCGCTATATGATTCCCCATGCAATACCACTTCCACTTGCGCGCCGCCGCGCTCTTTCACCGCATCAATCTTCACTTGCGGGGTGGTGGTCGGCATCACAATCAAGGCGCGGCAACCGAGTTTGGCCGCAGAATACGCAACACCTTGCGCATGGTTGCCAGCGGAGGCGCAAATCACCCCGCGCTTGCGCTGTTCCGGGGTTAAATGCACCATTTTGTTGTAAGCACCGCGAATTTTAAAGCTGAACACACTTTGCATGTCTTCCCGCTTAAAAAATACCCGATTCCCCAGGCGTTGCGACAACAGCGGCGCTGGCTCCAAGGGGGTTTCATCCACCACGTCATACACGCGGGCGGTTAAGATTTCTTTCAGATAATCAGTAGTCATCATGTTTTCAGGCTCGATTCAGGTAAGCGACAGCTTGGCATTATAATGGACGATTGTTGTGTATTGAATGATTATTATGATTGAATCTGCCGTTGCATGGTTACTTTCTGTTCTGGCTATCCCGCAAATCGGCTTGGGATCGGTGTTTTTGGTGAGCTTTATTTCCGCCACGCTGATCCCGCTTGGCTCTGAACCCGCCGTATTTGCGGTGATTAAAGTCAATCCTGCGCTGTATTGGGCTACCATTTTCATTGCTACCGCAGGCAATACACTGGGCGGTGCCGTCAATTATTGGATAGGTTATGGTGCCAAACAAGCTTTTGCCAAAGAGCGCAGCACCCATTGGTTTGGCTGGCTGTTGCGATTTGGCCCCAAAGCCATGCTGCTGACCTGGCTACCCGGCATTGGCGACCCCATCGCCACCTTGGGTGGATGGTTAAAATTGCCATTTTGGCCATCTATCGGCTATATGGCTATCGGCAAACTGTTGCGCTACATCATCATGACAGAAGTATTGTTGCAAGTACCCGATGCCTGGTGGGCACGCTTGATTGGTTAGAATAAACCACGGCCAAATCCGCTTCATGCCAAGCTTAATCCGGCCAGATGCCTGAATTTACCTGGAGTATTCACTCTAAGTGCGATATTGTGCAACAGTTTATCCAGCGGATTTTAAGGCTATTCCAGCGTGGTGCATCGCAATAGGCTAAAATGCAGCTTTTGCCTTCGCCGCCCTGCCATGAACGCACCCGTCCCTGTCCAAGCTATATTGTCTGACGCCCCGCCCGCGCGCCTGCGCGAGATTCCCTACAATTACACCTCATTTTCGGATCGAGAAATCGTCATCCGTCTGTTGGGCGAATCGTCCTGGGCCTTGCTCGACAAATTGCGCAGTGCACGGCAAACCGGCCGCTCGGCACGCATGTTGTATGAAGTGCTGGGCGATATCTGGGTGGTGCGGCGCAACCCGTATCTGCAAGACGATATGCTGGACAACCCCAAGCGGCGTCAAGCCTTAATCGATGCGCTCGACCATCGTTTGAACGAAGTCGAAAAACGCCGCTTGCTGACCGACCCCAACGACGACCAGGCCAGTGCCGCCGAGCGTATCGCCAATGTGGGCCAATTACTCGCCGCCGCGCGCCAGGCGGTGGCCAAGTTTGCCGAAGAATTCCGCCAAACCTGGGATTTGCGCAAACGCGCACGCAAAGTGCTGGGGCGCTACACCTTGGCGCAAAATATTAAATTCGATGGCATGTCACGCGTGGCCCACGTTACCGACGCCACCGACTGGCGCGTGGAATATCCGTTTGTAGTACTCACGCCCGATACCGAAGAAGAAATCGCTGGCCTGGTCAAAGCCTGTATTGAGTTGGGCCTCACCATTATCCCGCGTGGCGGTGGCACCGGTTACACGGGCGGGGCGATTCCCCTCACGCCTTTGTCAGCCGTCATCAATACCGAAAAAATGATTTCCTTGAGCGCGGTAGAAATGCGCCAATTGCCGGGGCTGGAACAAGAATACGCCACCATTTACAGCGGCGCTGGCGTGGTCACTCGGCGCGTATCCGATGCAGCCGAACAAGCCGGTTTTGTGTTTGCGGTAGACCCGACCTCGGCTGACGCATCCTGCATTGGTGGCAATATTGCCATGAATGCAGGTGGCAAGAAAGCGGTGTTATGGGGTACGGCACTGGATAATTTGGCCTCCTGGCGCATGGTGGACCCGAATGGGGACTGGCTGGAAGTGACACGGCTGGAGCACAATCTGGGCAAAATTCACGATGCGCCGTTGGCCAAATTCCAACTCGAATGGCGTCACCCCGGCGAGCAAAAGCCATTTAAGAGCGATCTGCTCGAAGTACCGGGGCGGCAATTTCGCAAAGAAGGCCTGGGCAAAGACGTGACCGATAAATTTTTGGCCGGTTTGCCTGGCATTCAAAAAGAAGGCTGCGATGGTTTGATTACCTCGGCGCGCTGGATTTTGCACAAAATGCCCAAATTTACCCGCACCGTTTGTCTGGAATTTTTCGGTCAGGCGCGTGATGCGATTCCTTCGATTGTCGAAATCAAAGATTATCTGGAAAGCCTGCCCAAAAATGGCGACCCCAGCTATACCACGCTGCGTCTGGCGGGTTTGGAGCATTTGGACGAGCGCTATTTGCGCGCAGTGGGTTACGCCACCAAATCCAAGCGCGGCGTACTACCCAAAATGGCCTTGTTTGGCGATATTGTCGGCGACGACGAAGCGGCGGTGGCGCATGCCGCCTCAGAAGTGGTGCGCATTGCCAACACCCGCGTGGGCGAAGGTTTTATTGCCGTCAGCGCCGAAACACGCAAAAAGTTTTGGCTCGACCGCGCCCGCACCGCCGCCATTGCCAAGCACACCAATGCCTTTAAAGTGAATGAAGACGTGGTGATTCCGCTGCCGCGCATGGGCGAATACACCGATGGGATTGAACGCATCAATATCGAATTATCGATCAAAAACAAATTGCAATTGATTGATGGCCTGCGCGAATTTTTTGCCCGGCGCGAACTGCCACTGGCCAAAACCGAAGATGGCGGCAGCGACAGCATTTCATCGGCTGAAATT